>JBFHXN010000358.1:0-3513 GCA_041598955.1 Desulfuromonadales bacterium
CGATTACATGCCGGGGAAAACCACCTACCTCGACACGCCACTGGTCCCCCTGGCGGCCTTCTCCGCGGCCGACGTGGCCCTCGACACCGAGCCGGCCACAGGCACCCCCAGGATTTATTCCCTAAGCGGCCCCGTGGGCACTCCGCTTCTCTGCACCGACACCGACCCGGTGCAAAACACCATCACCCTCACCTCGGTGGCCAGTCTGACCGGGGATGGGCTGACCCCAGTCCCCAACCCGGCCTTCGATCCCACCCTTCCCGACAGCCCCTTCACCATCGCGCGGGATTTCGGATTCGGCCCGCCGACCGGCACAGTGACCCTCAACGGGGTACCGCTGAACATCGACAGCTGGACCAACACCACCATCGTCGCCACCGTACCGTCCGGCGCCGTCACAGGGCAGGTGCTGGTGACCCGGGGAGACACCGGCGTAACCAGCGAAGTCGGCGTAACTCTTACCATCGCCGACTGCACCCTCACCTCCACTCACATCGTCAATCCGAACGGCACCGGCGACTTCACCACCATCCAGGCAGCGGTGGACGCCGCCTCCCATGGCGACCTGATCCTGGTCGCACCCGGCACCTACCGTGAAAACGTGATCATGAACAAGCCAGTCCTGCTGCAAGGCTCGGGCGCCGGCTCCACCTTCATCTTCGCCAACCCCAGCCCGCCGTCGCGCCTTCAGGCCTGGCACGACCGGATCGAGCCGCCAGTGGCCCAGGGCGGACTCAACGGCATGGCCCTGCAAAACTACATGCTCAAGTTCCCCTTCAGCGAAAACGAAGCCCCCGGAATCCTGGTTACCGGTGAAATGCGCTTCCCCACCGGTGTGATCCGCAACTTCGGGCCCGACCCCAATGCCAACTTCTTTAACCCCGGCAACTCTTTCACGGTGGGCGACCAGGTCATCACCAACGCGGCCGGAGGGCTCGAATTCGTTCCGGGGACGGAACGGATCCCTTCCCGAATCGACGGCTTCACCATCCGCGGAGCCACGGGCGGAGGAGGCATCTTCGTCTTTGCCGGGGCCAGAGGTCTGGTAATCACCAACAACGAAATCACCAACAACCAGGGGAACTATGCCGGCGGCATCTCCCTGGGAGCCCCCGATGCCGGTTTCCAGATATTCGACGAGGGGGACTTCCGGAAACACACCTCCGACTTCCAGAACCTGGATATCGTCGTTGCCGGCAACAAGGTGCATAAAAACTCCGGCTTCCAGGGGGCAGGCGGCATCTCCGTCGCCGAAGGCGCCCACGGATACCTGCTGGAGGACAACATTGTCAGCGGCAACTTCGGCCGCTTCAACGGCGGCGGGATCGCCCATACCGGGGTGAGCGACCTCGGAGTGATCCGGAACAACCGCATACTCTTCAACGAGACCTTCTTCAACGCCCCCTTCCTGCGGGCCGGCGACGGTGGCGGCATTTTCATCGGCGGCGACGCCGTCGCCGGCGGAACCGGCTCCGGAACCATCACCATCGAGGGGAACCTGATCCAGGGCAACCTCGCCGATGGCGGCTACGGAGGCGGCATCCGGGCTTTCGGCGTGAACGGCCGGGACATCCTGAGCATTTCCCAACCGGACCAGATCGACCCCATCCCGGATCCCTGGCCAGTCTACCGGCTCAACATCTTCGACAACATCATCGTCAACAACGTGGCCGGCATCTCCGGAGGCGGCATCTCCCTTCAGGATGTCGCCCGAGCCACCATCATCAACAACACGGTGGCCAACAACGACAGCACCGCCACGGCGGCCGTCGCCTTCCCGGCCGGGTCATTCAACTCCACTCCCCAACCGGCCGGAATTACCAGCGGGGTTCACAGCGTCCAGTTGCAGAACTACTTCACCCTGGCCGCGGCCAACCCGGCTGTACCCGAGTTCTACCAGACCCCGGACCCGGTTTTTTCCCAGCCGGTCTTGAAGAACAACATCATCTGGCACAACCGCTCCTTCTTCAATGACTCGACCCTCAACGGAGGCGCAGGAGGCCTCGCACCCAACCCCGCCGGGCTCTACTGGGATCTGGCGGTCACAGGCACCGCCGGCGCTCTCAACCCCGATTACAGCCTGTTGACCAGCCTGACAGGCCCCAACGGCGAAAACTACAACGACGGCACCAACCTCGCCGCCGACCCGGGATTCGTGCTGAGCTACAGCAACGAACTCCTCTCCGGCACCGTCAGCGACGAGGGGGGCAATTACATCAGCATCCTGCTGAGCCCCCTCGATTCGACTGCCGGCAACTACCATCTCGCCGCCGGGTCACCGGCCATCGAACGGGGAGGGTCCATCGACACCGCCGCCTTCCCTGAACTGCTGGACGATTTCGATGGCGATTCCCGCCCGCAGCCTGTATGCGGCAAGGTCGACATCGGCGCCGACGAATTCCCCCCCGACGCATGGGCCGCCCTCACCCTGCTGACGCCCAACGGCGGTGAAACCGTTCCCGCGGGTGATCTCTTCCAGGTCGGCTGGGGCTCACCCCCCTGGGGGATTGCCGGGGTCACCTACGACCTCTCCTACCGCCTGCGCCCCGGCACGGCCTGGACAACCATCGCCACAGGCCTGACCGGAAACTGCTACGGGTGGTCGGTACCGCCCAGCATCCGCAACGAGACCACGGCACAGCTCCGTATTTTCGCCCGCTCAGGCGGGGCCATCCTGGCGTCGGATATCTCCGACGCCCCCTTCACCATCGACGTGGTCGCCCTGACCAGCCACAACAACGGAACGGCCGTCACCTCCGGGGCGACGAGCCCGATCACATGGACCACCGAATACTCTCCCGCCCCCGTGCAATACGTCGCCCTCTTCTACCGCATCGGCACGGGTGCCCTCCGGCGGATCACGACCATCCCATATATCCAGGGAACCACACTAAACTCCTTCGACTGGCTGGTGCCCACCGTGACCACAGCCACCAGCGGGGTCCGGGTCGTGCTCGTCTTCGCCGACGGCGCAGGGCGCACGCTGCTCACCGACACGAGCAACGCACCCTTCACAATCAACCCAACGGCCCCTGCGGCTCTTGCTCCACCCGCCGCCGCGACCCTGTCTGCCGCCACGAAAGCGGCACCGGCTACCACCTCTGCCACGGCGGTTTCAACGGGAACGGTCGCACCAGCAACATCCGCGGAGACGGTCTCCACAACCCGGCCGGTCAGCGTTGTGGTCCCCAACGGTGATGAAACCCTCCGCACTGGCGAGGTGATTCCGGTCCTGTGGCTCAGCCCGGCCAGTTCCACGGAGGTCGCCGGAGTCAAGATCGAGCTCAGCCTCGACGGTGGAAAAGGCTGGCAGGCCCAGGCAGAACTGACCACCGACACCGAATACCTGGAGTGGACGGTGCCTGTCGTCAAGACGGCTGCCGAAGCCTGCATGATCCGGGTCTCCCGGCTCGACGGCGGAGGCAACATCATCGACAGCGACCAGAGTGACCGCCCCTTCGCCATTGTTCCAGCCAACCAGTAACGTCTGCCTGGCGGGCCGCCTGAAATACC
>JBFHXN010000359.1:0-3507 GCA_041598955.1 Desulfuromonadales bacterium
AGGTAGAGGGCCGTGGCTTCCCCCTCGACGGTGAAATTGGTGGCGACCAGCACCTCCTCCACCTTTCCCTCTCCGAGACGGGCCAGCAGCTCTGCGATCTTGAGCTGATCGGGCCCCACGCCGTCGAGGGGTGAAAGGGCTCCGTGCAGCACATGATAGCGCCCCCGGAAGGAGCGGCTGCGCTCGATGGCGATCAGGTCCTGCGGCTCCTCGACCACACAGAGCAGGCGGTCATCCCGCCCCTGGTCAGTGCAGAGACGGCAGGGGTCCGTCTCGGTGACATGGAAACAGCGGGAGCAGAACCGGATGTTTTTCTTCAGGTCGAGGACGGCCCCGGCGAGGGCCTCCGCCTCCGACAGAGGCTGTCGGAGCAGGTGGAAGGCCAGGCGGGTCGCCGTCTTCCTGCCGATGCCGGGAAATTTGGCAATTTCGGCCACCAGCCGGGCGAAGGACGGGATGGAGTCTAGCATGGGGATTTCTAAAAATCCAACTTTTTAAAAAAGCGTTTTATTTTTTTACTTTGGCCAAATAGTTTTAAAACGGCTGAAATCAACCCGGTCTACCTAAAACAGGCCGGGGATATTGAGCCCCCCCGTCAGCTTCCCCATCTCCTGCTGGAGAAGCTCCTGGCTTTTCTTGACCGCCTCGTTGACGGCCGCCATCACCAGATCCTGGAGCATCTCCACGTCTTCGGGGTCGACAGCTTCCCGCTCGATCTTGAGGGAAACCAGGCGCTGCTTGCCGTTCACCACCGCCGAAACCATCCCCCCACCGGCGCTCGCCTCGACGGTCTGCTTGCCGAGTTCCTCCTGGATCTGCGCCATCTTCTGCTGCATGGCATGGGCCTGCTTGACCATGTTTCCGAAAGACTTGGACATTTCCCTTCTCCTTGCCGAACCTCCCCTGCGGGGAGGGCTACGATGGTTCCTCGGGCAGGGGTGGTTCCTCCCCGCCGGGTTCATTTTCCAGGGACCGTATCTCACGGACCTTGCCCCCGAAGACCTCCAGAGCCGCCTTCACCGCCGGGTCTGAGAGGGCACCTTCCTCCAGCGCGCGACGGCTGGCCTGTTCCCGGGCCTGGCGCTCCTCGATCAGGGAGGGGGGCGCCTCCTCCCGTGGGCCACCCACACCTTTGATCCGGAGGTTGACGGGCTGCCCGAAATACTCTCCCGCCAGGGTCCCGAGGGCGGCGAGAACCTCGGGGTCCTTCATCCGATCCAGGTGAAAGGAGCCGGCGGCAAAGCCGACCTCCAGTTCGGGAAGGGCCAGGGAAAGGAGCCTGCCGTGCTCGAGCAGGGAGCCGATCATCGGCCGCTTCCCCTTCACATGCTCGACCAGCCCCGGCCACCCTTCAGGGCCGGCCGCCACGGATGCCGGGGCCGGAGCCTTTTTTCCCGGCGGCTCCTGTCCAGGCTCGGGGGGGGGCGGCGGAGGGGATGGGGCACGGGCCGGAGCCGAAGGCGCCGGGGTCTCCCCCGCCAGACGGCGCTCCAACTCCTCGAGCTTGCGCACCAGAGCGGAGACGTCCCGGCCCGGGGGGAGCTGGGTCAGGCGCACCAGGGCCATCTCCAGCGCCAATCGGGGGAAGGAAGAAGTCGCCAGTTCGGACTCGGTGCGCACCAGCAGCGTCATGGCCCGCTGCAGGTCCTCCAGGGTGCTCTTGCCGGCGAGCCCCTGCAGCTCCCTCACCTCGTCGGGGGTCGCGTCGAGCAGGTCGGTCGGCTCCTCCACCACCTTGAGCACCACCAGGGAGCGGAAGGCCTCCACCACCTCCTGGCAGAACTGACGGAAGGAGTGCCCGAGGCTGTCGACGCGGCGCACCGACTCCAGGGCCCGGTGGCTGTCCCGCTCGAGGATCGCCTCGAGGGTGTCGAGGAGCAGCCGCCGGTCGACCAGGCCGAGCAGACCCTGCACCTCCTCGTCCGCCACCTGCTCGCCGCAGAAGGCGATCACCTGGTCGAGGGTGGAGAGGGCGACCCGCATGCTCCCCTCCCCGCGACGGGCCACCAGCCCGAGGGCGGCGTCGGAGATACCGATCCCTTCGGCGTCGACGATCTCCCGCAACCGCCCGACAACCCTCGGCAGGGAGATCTTGCGAAAGTCGAAGCGCTGGCAGCGGGAGAGGATGGTGATGGGGATCTTGTGGGGCTCGGTGGTGGCGAGGATGAACTTGGCGTGGGCCGGGGGCTCTTCGAGGGTCTTCAGGAGCGCGTTGAAGGCGTTGATGGAAAGCATGTGAACTTCATCGATGATGAAGATCTTGTAGGGGGAGCGCGACGGCAGGTAGCGGATGTTCTCCCGCAGCTCCCGGACATCGTCGACGCCGGTGTTGGAGGCACCGTCGATCTCGAAGACGTCCCCCCCCTGTCCGGAGGATATCTCGAGGCAGGCCGGGCAGAGGTTGCAGGGGGTGGGGGTCGGACCCGTCTCGCAGTTAAGGGCCTTGGCCAGGATCCGGGCCGCCGAGGTCTTGCCGACGCCTCGGGCGCCGGTAAAGAGAAAGGCGTGGTGAACCCGACCCGAGGCGATGGCGTTGCCCAGGGTCCGGCTGACATGCTCCTGCCCGACCAGGTCTTCGAAGGTCTGCGGTCGCCATTTGCGGGCCAGTACCAGATACGACATGGGCCTAGCGTATCTCCGTGGTCAGCGCGGATTGGTTGCGGGGAGGGAAGAGAAGGGAATTGCCGTCACAAGTGACAGCCAGGCACCCCCGCGGCACACGGCTGGGGTCGCTGCCGCTGCTCCCTTCCGGGCCTGACGGGGTTCACGACCGTCCGTTGCGCGGGACCCGGCTGTCACTTCTGACGGCAATGGCGGCCCGCCGCAGCCTGGGCCTTCGGAATGTTTGAAAATGGCGGAGAGGGGGGGATTTCAACCCCCGGTACCTTTCGGTACACACGATTTCCAGTCGTGCACCTTCGGCCGCTTGGTCACCTCTCCGCAGGCTGGTCAGGGTACAACAAGGGGGTGGGACGTGTAAAGCGCTTTGTTTCCGCCCCGGGGATGGGGCGGAGGATGGAAGTAAATGGCGGAGGGGTTGGGATTCTCCCACTCCGCCGCCGGCATCCCGCCGGCAGCTGCGTCGGCTCCCCTGTGTTCGCTGCCGCGGCCATCCCTGGCCGCTTATCTGCCACCGGCAGCGCTCACTCCGCTTCGAATCCCAAGGGGACCGGCGTCGTTCTTTAAATGGCGGAGGGGGTGGGATTCGAACCCACGGTACCTTGCGGTACAACAGATTTCGAGTCTGTCACCTTCGACCTCTCGGACACCCCTCCGGAAAGCTTCGCCAGGACGGCCTCGCCGACCTAGCTCCCTTCGCGGCGACGCTGGCGCAGGTCACGGAAAAACCCGCTCAGCAGATCGCTGCATTCCCGCTCCAGAACCCCTTCGGTCACCGACACGCGGTGATTGAAGCGCTCGTCCCGGGAAAAATCGTAGATGGAACCGACGGCCCCCGCCCGGGGGTCCCGGCAGCCGAAGATCAGCCGGGGGATGCGGGCCAGAATG
>JBFHXN010000360.1:0-3503 GCA_041598955.1 Desulfuromonadales bacterium
GGGCTTCATCGCCGGGGCCGATATCAACGAAATCGAAAAAGTGACCGATCCCGCCCAGGGAGCGGCCCTGGCCGCCGAAGGCCAGCGCATCCTGGGGCGCTTCTCCCAGCTTTCCTTCCCGGTGGTGGCCGCCATCCACGGACACTGCATGGGGGGCGGGACCGAGTTCGTCCTCGCCTGCGGCTACCGGGTGGCCTCCGAGGACGCCTCCCTCGCCCTGCCGGAGGTCAAGCTCGGCATCTTCCCCGGCTTCGGCGGCACCCAGCGCCTCCCCCGGCTCATCTCCATCGCCAAGTCCCTCGACATCATCCTCTCGGGCCGCACGGTGCGTGCCGGTGAAGCCGGCCGCATCGGCCTGGTCGACCGGGTGGTGAAACGGCAGGAGCTGGAGCAGGCGGCCGTCGATCTCGCCCGCGAGGTTGCCCGAGACGCGGGCAAGGTCCTCGGAGCCCGCAAGAGGAAGCGGGGGGGCTGGCAGGCCCTGCTTCTGGAGAAGAACCCCCTGGGGAGGGCCGTCCTCTTCGCCCTGGCCCGGAAAAACACCCTGGCCAAGACCGGCGGGCACTACCCCTCCCCCCTCAAGGCCATCGAGACCATCCGCCGTGGCCTCGGGCTCTCCCTGAAAGAGGGCCTCGCCCTCGAGGCCCGGGGGCTCGGGGAGATGATCGTCACCCCCGAGAGCAAGAACCTCATCCACCTCTTCCACCTCTCCCAGCGCCCCAAAAAAGGGGCGGGGGTGGGGGCCGCACCCGCCGAGATCAAGCGGGCCGCAGTCCTCGGCGCCGGGGTGATGGGGGGGGGAATCGCCCAGCTCCTGGCCGCCAAGGGGATTCCCACCGTCATGAAGGACATCCGCCAGGAGGCCGTCGACGCCGGCCTTGACCACGCCCGGGAAACCTTCCGGCGGCAGCTCTCCCGCAAGGGAAAGGGGGAGGAGGCGGTTTCGGAAAAGATGGCCCTGATCACCGGCACCACCGATTACCAGGGGTTCGGCGAAGCCGACCTGGTCATCGAGGCGGTGGTGGAGAAGATGGCCGTCAAGCAGCAGGTACTCCAGGAGACCGAGCCCCACCTCAAGCCGGAGTCCTTCTTCGCCACCAACACCTCGGCCCTCTCGGTGAGCGAACTGCAGAAGAAGGGGAAGCGTCCGGAGCAGGTGGGGGGGCTCCACTTCTTCAACCCCGTCGACAAGATGCCCCTGGTGGAGGTCATCCGCGGCGAAAAGAGTTCCGATGCCGCTGTGGCCACCCTCTTCGCCCTCGCCGCCCGGCTCGGCAAGACCCCCATCGTCGCCGCCGACCGCCCCGGCTTCCTGGTCAACCGCCTCCTCGGCACCTATCTCAACGAAGCCTGCCTCCTCGCCGAGGAGGGGGTCGACTGGCTCTCCCTCGACCGGCTGATGAAGAGCTTCGGTCTTCCCATGGGCCCCTTCCGCCTCATCGACGAGGTCGGCATCGACATCGGCGCCGAGGTCGGCACCACCCTCTGCGGCGCCTTCCCCTACCTCCCCGAGAGCGCGGTGATGCGCAAGGCCGTCGAGAGCGGCCTCAAGGGGAAGAAGGGGGGCCTCGGCTTCTACCGCTACGAGAAGGGGCACAGCAAGGGGCCCAACCTCTCCGCCGAGGGGCAGCTCGGCCTGCGCAAGGACCGCCCCGCCACCTCCGAGGATCTCAACCGCCTGCTCTACCTCATGGTCAACGAGGCCGGCCGCTGCCTCGAGGAGAAGGTCGTGGCCGCCCCGGAGGATGTCGACACCGGCATGGTCTTCGGCACCGGCTTCCCCCCCTTCCGCGGCGGGCTCTGCAAGTGGGCCGACAGCGAGGGGCTCCCGGCCATCCGTCGGACTCTGGAGGGACTCGCAAAGAGCCACGGCGAGCGCTTCGCCCCCTGCGGCGATCTCCAGGGGCGGGAGAGGTTCTACCCCTGAGACCCGGCGTGTCGCTCCCGACAGCAAAGGGCCCCCCGCTCGACCTTCGGAGCGGGGGGCCTCTTTTTGTGCCGGGCCCGGCCCTGGAGACGCAGAGGGAGCAGCCGGAGAGCATGGCTCCAGCGTTCAGATTCATGAACCGTCATTCCGGCGAAAGGGGAATCCGGAAGGCAGCCCCCCCGGACACAAATACCCGTCGAACCCATCCATGCCGTATACAGGATTGCCCCCAGGCTCCCCCTTGGCTATGCTAGCTTCCAGCCATCCCCCGGAAGGAGCCCCTCCATGAACGACTACTACTGCCTCCCCTTTTCGACCCACCCCCTGCGGGACATGCTCTACGACGAGCTCCACACCCGCCCCTTCCATGCCGTCTCCACCCCACAGCAGGTCTCCCACCTCGCCTTCCTGGCCCCCCCCTCCGAGCTCGACGAGGCCTTCGACCTGGTCTGCGACCTCTGCCGCCGCTACGGCGTCAACCAGCCGGGCAAGGGCACCGCTTCCTTTCTGCAGGATTTCGGCGAATTCACCCTGCGCTGGGAGCGGCACATGGAGTTCTACACCCTGACCTTCCTGCGCCCCGCCTTTCCCATCGGTGAACCCTTTCTCCATCCGGTGCTCCGGATGATCCCCGGCGACTGGATGGCCTCCCTGCCGGGTCAGGCCGTGGGAGCCTTCCACCTCGTGGTCGGGGGGGATGAGCTCGACCTCGGCCCCGAAGAACTCCTGCGCTGCTTCGAGGGGCAGCGCCTCGTCGTCAGCCGCCCCAAGGAGGGCAAATCCCTGCTGCGGACCGCCTTCAGGCTGCACAGCGACGGCTTCGGCCGCTTCCTCATCCAGAACCTGGGGATCTCCGACTACCAGATGGGACGGCTGGTGCAGCGGGTCTACGAAATGGAAACCTATCGCCTGCTGGCCCAGCTCTCCATCCCCGCGGCCAAGCGCCTGGCCCCCGAGCTCCACGAGATGGACCGGCAGCTCGCCGAGATGCTCGGCCGCCTGCCTGCCACCGACAGCACCGGGGGGGAGCGTGACCTGCTGGCCCGGCTCTCCCTCCTCTCGACCCGGCTCGAAACCTGGCGGGCCGAGACCAACTATCGCTTCTCGGCCACCCGGGCCTACCACGACCTGGTGCTGAGCCGCCTGAGGAACATCCGCGAGGTGGAGGTCGAAGGGCACATGACCATGGCCGAGTTCATGACCCGTCGGCTCAACCCCGGCCTGCGCACCTGCGAGTCGGTACAGAACCGCATGGAGGACCTTTCCCGGCGCATCGAGCGGGCCGGCGACATGCTGCGCACCCGGGTCAACCTCACCCTGCAGGAGCAGAACAAGGGGCTTCTGGCCGCCATGAACCGCCGCAGCCATTTGCAGTTTCGCCTGCAGGAGACCGTCGAGGGGCTCTCCGTGGCCGCCATCAGCTACTACCTGGTGGGTCTTCTGAGCTACGTCGTGAGCGGCCTGCCGCTGGAGGCTCTGCACCTCGACAAGAAGACGGCTCTGGCCTTCACGGTGCCTGCGGTGCTGCTGACGGTCTGGTGGGGGATCAGGCGGATCAAGCACCGGCTGATCCGGA
>JBFHXN010000361.1:0-3500 GCA_041598955.1 Desulfuromonadales bacterium
CCCTCCGGCTCCATCGTCAAGGGGAAGGTCACCTCGGTGACCGACTTCGGGATTTTCCTGGAGATCGAGGAAGGGATCGAGGGGCTCATTCATGTCTCCGAGATCAGCAAGGAGAAGATCGACACCCCCAAATCCTTCGCCAACGAAGGGGATGAGCTCGAAGCGGTCGTCCTGAACGTGGACACCATGGACCGCAAGATCGCCCTCTCCATCAAGAAGCTGGCCGACCAGAAGGAGAAGGCCGAGGTTGACGCCTTCATGGGCGCCCAGAAGAAGGCCACCTCCAATCTCGGGGCGCTGCTGCAGGGAGCCATGAACAAGGCTGCCGGCGAGAAAGACTCGGAATAACCTGGATCGGGCCCGCGGAGCTTGAAAACTCCGCGGGCCCGTCTGCGCAGCAGGACCCCGCATGTCAAAGCATCCCTTTCTGATGGCCACCCTGGTGGCCGGCACCATATTCCTGGTTTTCCTGGTAGTCGTGGTGACCCTTTCCCGATCCACCGGCCGCTCCGGAGGCTTCGCCTTTGGTGAGAAGGTCGGGGTGGTGGAAGTCTGCGGGGTCATCGCCAATTCCCGCAAAATCAACGAACAGCTGATCGAATTCCGCGAGGATCCCTCCATCAAGGCGATCGTGCTGCGGGTCGATTCCCCCGGCGGCGGGGTCGGGCCTTCCCAGGAGATTCACCGGGAGGTCGTCCGGACCGTCGCGGTCAAGCCCGTGGTTGTTTCCATGGGCTCCGTGGCCGCCTCCGGCGGCTATTACATCGCCGCCCCGGCCAACCGGATCGTGGCCAATGCGGGGACGATCACCGGCAGCATCGGGGTCATCATGGAATTCACCAACCTGCAGGGGCTCCTCGAGAAGATCGGGCTCTCCAGCCAGGTGGTCAAGAGCGGTGAATACAAGGACATCGGGTCGGCGGTTCGTCCCATGACCGATGCCGATCGCAGCGTTCTCCAGGGGCTCATCGACGACGTCCATCAGCAGTTCGTGGCGGCTGTCGCCGAGGGGCGCGGCGTGGAGATGGAGAAAGCGAAAACCCTGGCGGACGGAAGGGTCTACACCGGCTCCCAGGCCATGGCTCTTGGGCTGGTCGACCAGTTGGGGAACCTGCAGGATGCCATCGCCCTGGCCGGAGAACTGGCCGGGACGACCGCTCCGCCCAAGGTGGTCTATCCCCCGAAGGAAAGAACAGGGCTCATCGATTACCTGCTTCAGGAAACCGTCTCCCGGCTCCATCGAGGGCTGGAGGAGAGGGCGGCTCCGGGGCTTGAGTTTATCTGGACTGGAAATTAGATCAGGAGGAGGCAGCAGCAATCATGACCAAGAGTGATCTCATCGAACGACTCTCCGTCGACCATTACGGACTTACCAAGAGGGATGCAGAGCTGGTGGTGAACACCATTTTCGACAGCATCAGCGGCGCCCTTGTCTCCGGAGACAGGGTGGAGATCCGCGGGTTCGGCTCCTTCACCATTCGGGACCGCGGTGCCCGCGAGGCCCGAAACCCCAAGAGCGGCACCCTGGTGAAGATTCCTCCCAAGAAGACCCCCTTCTTCAAGACGGGCAAAGAGTTGCGTGATCGGGTCGACAACGGCAATTAGCCGGAGGCGGCCACAAAGAACCCTGTGCCGCGGGAATTGTTCCCGCGGCATTTTTCTTTGCCGGGTTCGAACAATTCGAGGTTTCACCGGATCTGGAAGAAGGGAAGGAGGCGAGAATGAAGGTCAACACGCACCTGGAAATTTCCCCCCGCTGGGTGGGGGAGGCGGTCCGGCTCGAGCCCGGGAAGGCCGAAGCCAGGCTTGAAACGCGTTCCGAGATGGCGGCGGATACCCACGGGCTGGTCCACGGGGGATTCGCCTTCGGACTGGCCGATTATGCGGCGATGCTGGCCGTCAATGACCCCAACGTGGTCCTGGGTGGTGCCGACTGCCGGTTCCTCGCCCCCGTGCGGGTCGGCGAGGTCATGGTTGCCCAGGCAGAGGTGGTCGAGGAGCAGGGGAAAAAGCGAAAGGTGAGCTGCCGGGTGGTGACGGACCGTCCCGTCTTCGAGGCGACATTCACCTGTTTCGTCCTCGAGAGGCATGTGCTCGAGGGATGAGGGGGGCGCTCCAGGGGCGCAAAAAAACGGATCTATGACCTAAAAGAAGGTCACCTCAACGCAAAGTCGCAAAGATTCGGTTCAAGGCGCAAAGGAATTTCTGAAGGGTTATTTTCTTCTTTGCGTCTTTCTTAGCCTGCTTGGCGCCTTTGCGTTAATAGCCTTTGCTTTGGTTATAGGCTCGCAAAAAAAGGCCCCGAGTTTCATCGGGGCCTTTCCAGGGGATCTCCAGGATGCCGGCAGAAGATCGGGAGTCATGACCCGAAAAGCAGGTCGGCCCCTGAAGGCGCTTCAGGCTTCCCGCTGCTGGGCGGGCTTGCACACCGCGTCCTTGCCGGGGACATGGTCTCTTTCTGTTGGTCAACGCCACCCGTTCTTCCGTCGAGCATCCCAGAGTTTTCAAAGAGCCTCTTCAGTGATTTTCATCGTAGCAGTTCAGTGAGGGCTGTCAAGGGGAGACGGGAATTTCCTCGTCTTCTCACAGGTACCGCAGGAGAAAGGCTTTGGAGGAGCAGAACCCCAAAAGGCATATCCTGAGGTGCCTGGTGGAGCAGGAGCACCAGGGGCTTCGTCTCGACAAGTTCCTGGCGCTTCAGACCGCTGAGTTGAGCCGGGGATACCTGCGCCAGGTGATCGATATCGGAGGGGTCCAGGTCGACGGCCGGAGAAGTCGCCGATGTTCCCTTTCCCTCAAGGCTGGGCAGAGGGTGGAGGTCCATATCGACGGGCTGCCGCTGGAGCCCTTCACCCTGACCGAAACCGAGATCCTCTTTCGCGACAAATACCTCCTTGTCCTCAACAAGCCCTCCGGCATCGAGACCCAGCCGACCCACGCCCGGTACATCGGCACCCTCTACGAGGCGCTGCTGCGCTACCTCCATGATCCCTTCCGACCCATGCAGACACCCCCCCTGGGGATGGTCCAGCGGCTCGACCGGGAAACCTCCGGGGTGATGGTCTTCTCCATCCACCCCAGGGCTCACAAGGGGTTGACGGAGGCCTTCACCGGTCGGGAGGTCGGAAAGGCCTACCTCGCCCTGGTTTCGGGAACCCCCGATCCCACCGCCGGTGAATTCCGGTCTCAACTGGCCCGTGAGCGCTTCACCAACCTCATGCGCTCCGTGACGGAAGGGGGGAAGGAAGCGGTGACACGCTACCGGGTGGCCGATTCCTTTGCCGAAGCCTCTCTGGTCGAGGTCGAACTGCTGACGGGGCGATCCCATCAGATCAGGGCCCATTTCGCCGAGGCGGGACATCCTCTCCTCGGGGACGTCCGATACGGGGGGACGTCCACCCTTCTGGGAGAGCCGGTGGGGCGTCAGATGCTTCATGCCCATCGCCTGGAGCTCTCCCATCCGGTGACTGGGGAGCGTCTTTCGCTGGAGGCGCCCCTTC
>JBFHXN010000362.1:0-3497 GCA_041598955.1 Desulfuromonadales bacterium
ACCCTGGAGGTCGGCGTGCCGGCCGATGTCACCATCATCGACCCCGAGCTCAAGTGGACCGTGGCCAGGGGAAAGCTCCACTCCAAGAGCAAGAACACCCCCTTCGACGGATGGCAGATGAAGGGGGGCGCCACGCACACCATCGTCGGAGGCAAGGTGGTCTACCGGCGGGAGAAATGATCTTACGGGGCTCCATGGGTCCCATGGGAGCCATGCCCACAAGAGCTCAAACAACAGACACTTGCCTCACAGTCTTTCAACCAGTTCTTCAAGGAGCATCAGACGCATGAAAGCGATTCTGGCCCTGGCCGACGGCCGGGTTTTCCATGGCCGCAGCCTCGGCACCCCCGGAGAGGTTACCGGCGAGGTGGTCTTCAACACCAGCATGACCGGCTACCAGGAGATCCTCACCGACCCCTCCTACGCCGGCGAAATCGTCACCATGACCTATCCCCTGATCGGCAACACCGGCATCAACCTCGAAGACGTCGAATCGGGCCGCCCCTTTCTCTCGGGGTTCGTGGTGAAGGAGGCGAGCGAGTTCCCGAGCAACTGGCGCTCCAAGATGAGCCTCGACGCCTACCTCAAGGAGAACGGGATCGTCGGCATCCAGGGGATCGACACCCGCTCCCTGGTGCGGCACATCCGGGACAAGGGAGCTCAGACCGGGATCATCTCCGCCGTCGATCTCGATCCGCAGAGCCTGGTCGAAAAGGCGCGCCGGGCCCCGACCATCGTCGGCCGCGACCTCGTCCGGGAGGTGACCTGCTCCAAGCCCTACCACTGGAGCGAGGGTCCCTGGGACCTGGAGACCGGCTACCAGACCCCCGGTCGCAAGCCCCTCTTCAAGGTCGTCGCCTACGACTTCGGCATCAAGCGCAACATCCTGCGCAACCTGGTGGCGGCGGGCTGCGACGTGACCGTGGTGCCGGCCGACACGCCAGCCGAGGAAGTGCTGGCCATGAAACCCGACGGGGTCTTTCTCAGCAACGGCCCCGGGGACCCCGAGCCGATCGTCTACGCCCAGGAGAACATCCGCCGGCTCCTCGGAAAGAAGCCCCTCTTCGGCATCTGCCTCGGTCACCAGCTCCTCTCCATCGCCCTGGGGGGCAAGACCTACAAACTCAAGTTCGGCCACCGGGGAGGCAACCAGCCCGTGCGCCGGGAGGATGGGGGGCAGGTGGAGATCACGGCCCAGAACCACGGCTTCGCCGTCGATCCCGGCTCCATTGAAAAGGAGGCGGTTCTCACCCACATCAACCTCAACGACAACACCGTGGAGGGGCTCACCCACAGGAATCTGCCGGCCTTCTCCGTGCAGTACCACCCCGAGGCCTCTCCCGGCCCCCATGACGCCCGGTATCTCTTCGAGCGCTTCATCGAGATGATGGAGAAGGCAAAGCAGGAAAAGGGTAAAAAGTAAAAGGAGCAGAGGTTTTCCGCCTTCGCCTTTCACCTTGATCCTTGATTCCTTGATCCCCTGACAGGAAAGAAAGCCGATGCCCAAACGTACAGACATCAAAAAGATCCTCATCATCGGGGCCGGGCCCATCGTCATCGGGCAGGCCTGCGAGTTCGACTACTCGGGAACCCAGGCCTGCAAGGCCCTGAAGGAGGAGGGGTACGAGGTCATCCTGCTCAACTCCAACCCCGCCACCATCATGACCGACCCCGACTTCGCCGACCGCACCTACGTCGAACCGGTCACCCCCGAGACCCTGGCGAAGATCATCGAGAAGGAGCGCCCCGACGCCCTGCTGCCGACCCTGGGAGGGCAGACCGCCCTCAACACGGCGGTGGCGGTGGCCAAGAACGGCACCCTGGAGAAGTTCGGCGTTGAACTGATCGGCGCCAAACTCCCCGCCATCGAAAAGGCCGAGGACCGCACCCTCTTCAAGCGGGCCATGGAGAAGATCGGCATCGGGGTCCCCCGCTCCGGCCTCGCCCACAACTACCAGGAGGCCATGGAGGTCGTGGAGCAGGTGGGCTTTCCGGCCATCATCCGCCCCTCCTTCACCATGGGGGGGAGCGGCGGCGGCATCGCCTACAACCTGGAGGAGTACCAGGAGATGGCCATGGCCGGCATCGACGCCTCGCCGACGGACGAGATCCTGGTGGAGGAGTCGGTCATCGGCTGGAAGGAGTTCGAGCTGGAGGTCATGCGGGACCTCGCCGACAACGTGGTGATCATCTGTTCCATCGAGAACTTCGACCCGATGGGGGTTCATACGGGAGATTCCATCACCGTAGCGCCGGCCCAGACCCTCACCGACAAGGAGTACCAGATCCTCCGCGACGCCTCCCTGAAGATCATCCGGGAGATCGGGGTGGAGACCGGCGGCTCCAACATCCAGTTCGGGATCAACCCCAAGGACGGGCGCATGGTGGTCATCGAGATGAACCCCCGGGTCTCCCGCTCCTCGGCCCTGGCTTCCAAGGCGACGGGCTTCCCCATCGCCAAGATCGCCGCCAAGCTCTCCGTCGGCTACACCCTCGACGAGATCCCCAACGACATCACCCGGGAGACCTACGCCTCCTTCGAGCCGACCATCGACTACGTGGTCACCAAGTTCCCCCGGTTCACCTTCGAGAAATTCCCCCAGGCCAAGGACACCCTGACGACCCAGATGAAGTCGGTGGGGGAGGCCATGGCCATCGGGCGGACCTTCAAGGAGAGCCTCCAGAAGGCCCTGCGCTCCCTGGAAATCGGCTCCCACGGCCTGGAGAGCCGCCTTTTCGCCTCACCCGACGACTACCGCCGGGCCCTCAGCGAAGCGGAACTCGACCGCCTGCGGGAGCGGCTGCGGGTCCCCAACTGGGAGCGGATTTGGTACCTGGCCGACGCCTTTCGGGCCGGTTTCAGCATCGATGAGATCTTCGAGCTGACTGCCATCGACCCCTGGTTCCTCAACAACCTCCGGCAGATCGTCGAGATGGAGGGACGGCTCTACAGCTCCCGGGATCTCCTCGCCCAGCGGGGCACCGAGTTCACCGACCTGCTGCGCATGGCCAAGGAATACGGCTTCTCCGACCGGCGTCTGGCCGTGCTCTGGGGGGTCACCGAGGCCGATGTGCGACAGCTGCGCTGGGACCGCCAGATCCGCCCGGTCTACAAGCGGGTCGACACCTGCGGGGCCGAATTCGTGGCCCACACCCCCTACCTCTACTCCACCTACGAGACCGAATGCGAGGCGGCCCCCAGCGACCGCAAGAAGATCATCATCCTCGGCGGGGGGCCCAATCGCATCGGTCAGGGGATCGAATTCGACTACTGCTGCGTGCATGGGGTCTTCGCCCTCGCCGAAGCCGGCTTCGAGACCATCATGGTCAACTGCAACCCCGAAACGGTCTCCACCGACTACGACACCTCCGACAGGCTCTATTTCGAGCCCCTGACCCTGGAGGACGTGCTCGAAATCGTCCATATCGAGAAACCCACCGGGGTGATCGTCCAGTTCGGCGGACAGACTCCCCTCAAGCTGGCGGTCGCCCTCGAG
>JBFHXN010000363.1:0-3493 GCA_041598955.1 Desulfuromonadales bacterium
CGCATCATGGCTGGCACCTCCCCTCGGGGAGATCCTTAAGAACATCGCGCAGGGGGTTGTAGTCGGCATCGACCGCTGGGAGGATGCCGACATAGGCAGAATTGATCGCCGCCAGAGCCTCCTTCCCCTCGGCGGTTTCTGCGAGTCCGTAAAGGATCTGCCGAAAACGCTCAACGGTTTCGGATGGGACGTGGTCACCTGCCACAAGCAGGTGTTCGGGGATCTCGGGTGTGCGCGCAAGGACCCGCAGCCCCCGCTCGCGGGTAGCCTCGTAGACCTCCTTCTTCACGGCTCCTGCGTCGAAATCGCCGCAGAGCACGCCGAGAGCCACGTTATCATGGTTCCCCAGGTGGACGTGACTCGCCAGAGAATCGAGTCGAACCCCCGCCCTGGCCAGCATCGCCTGGGGAACGAGGCTTCCCATGGTGGAATGGATGTCACAGAAGGCGAACCGCCGCCCCTTGAGGTCGGCCAGACTCTCGAGGGGGCTCTCTTCCCGGCAGACTATGACCCCGGTAAACCAGGGACCGTCCACCGAGGTGAAGCGACCGAGGATACGAAAAAGCCCGAAACGGCGGACCATTTCGATGTACGATCCCGGGCCGAGGAAACTCAGGTCGTAATCCCCCTGCGCCGTGCGCTCGATGTGGTCGTCGTAATCGCGGGAAATTTCCAGGCGGACCGGGCGGTCAAGGGCGGCGCTCAGCGTCTGGACAAGGGGGGCGAAACGGTTGTAGAGAAGGGTCCCCGAAAGGTAGGGGTGGACGCCGAGGGTCAGGGGAATGCTTGATGCCAGGGCCCCGGCGCTTGATGCCAGGAGGATGAGGTGCATGAGAACCATAACTATGGCACGACGCATGAAACCCCCAACAGACAACAAAAAAATACAACTAATAACTTTGAATTAATCTACTCTTAATCCCATGGGAAAACAAGATTTTTTTCTGCGGTTTCCGTTGAGAATCGCTCTGGTATAGTTGGGAAGATGCAATCCCTTCTCCATGAGAAATTCCTGCCGGGTGTCCGGCTCACCCCGGCGCTGCGGACTGCCCTGGTCGCATTCTGCGTCTCGCGCCCTTTCTGCGCCCTCTTTGTCTACGTCGGTCATCTTTCGCGCCCTTTCCTCAAACCGGTCCCCGGTGGATGGACGGGGGTTGAGAACTGGTGGCTCAACCCCTGGACGACCTACGACTCCTTCTGGTACATCTCCATCGCCCAGGGGGGATACCAGGAGGTCTCGACCCCCTTTTTCCCCCTTTACCCCTTGCTTCTTCGCCTGGGAGGGAGCGACCCGGTGGGGATGGCACTGGTGGGAGTCCTCCTCTCCAACCTCTGTTTCCTGTTCTCTCTGGCGATTCTTTACAGGTTGACCGAGAGGGACTACGGACCGGTAACGGCCCGATTGGCCGTCTGGGTGCTCGCCTTCTTCCCGACCACCGCCTTCTTCAGCGCCGTCTACACCGAATCCCTTTTTCTGCTCCTGGTCCTTCTCTGCTTCGAGATGGCCCACTCGGGGCGGTGGTGGCGGGCGGGGCTGGCGGGACTGCTGGCGGCGCTGACCCGCAACCCGGGCTTGCTCCTGAGCCTCGCGCTGCTGATGGAGTACCTGCAGCAGCGCCCGAAGGGAGTCGGTCGATGGAGTCCCGGCGCGCTGCTCCCTCTGGCCCTGCCCGCCGCCGGATTCCTGGCCGTCCAGTCGTTTTTCTGGGTTCGGTTCGGAGAAGCGGGGGTCGGCATAGCAAGCCAGACCTACTACGGCCGATTTTTCGACTGGCCGTGGCAGGGGGTCTTCAGCGACCTGCTTCACCTGACGACAACCGACAGCCTCAACTGGTTCATCTTCGTCAATCTCTTCATCACCTTCAGCGCCCTGATCATGGCGGGGCGCTTCTCGGGGAGATTGCGGCGCTCCCACCTGGTTCTTCTTCTGGGAATCATGGCGATGCATCTTTTTTTCCCCCGCATCATCCCCCCCCACACCTTCGGTTCGATGCGCTACCTCTCCACCGCCTTCCCCTTCGTCCAGCTCCTTGCCTGGTCCGTCGTGGCAGCTCCGCCGGGGAGACTGCTTCAACTCGGAAGCTTGGGCCTGCTCCTCTACCTGAACATGGTCTGCAGCGACTTTTTCGGCGCCAAGGGATTCCTCGGATAGGCACCGTCAAAACAAAAAGGGCGCCTCTGACAGCACGTCCTTTACTGTGAGAGCGACTTTAGTCGCAATCTCCCTGGATGGCTGAGCCGCAGGTGCTGCGCGGCCGGATCGCGGCTGAAGCCGCTCCTACCCAACTGATGGGGTGTTTTATTCAGCCTCAATGGCCCTCCCGTTTTTCCCGGAAGAACCAAAACAAAAGGGGCGCAGTGCCGTCGACCGGCCTGCGCCCCCTTTTCTCGTTGTTTCTGATTATTTCTACTTGCGGCGCCAGGCGCCGTCTTCCCCCTCGTAGTACCAGCCGGCAGCCGCCTGCGCGCGCCACGATTCGGCGAAGATCGACTGAACCTCGGCCGCCTTCTCAGGGAAGCCGTTGGCCCGGGCGATCTCCCCGTAGAGCCGCATCCTGTCCTCGTTTTCGGCGTTCACCAGACGGTTGACCTCGCCGCGCTGCTTGAGGGCAAGGCCGTCCGTGCTGCGCACCTTGAGCAGCCCGTCGTTGCCCAACCCGATATTCCCCGAATCGAGAAAGGGGAAGATCGCGCCCGAGCGCTCCTTCATCGAGGCTCTGAGCCCCCGGATCTCCGGGGTGGAGACGTCGATATCCTGGGCCGCCATGGCGGAGGCGGGGGTGAAGAGCCTCAGCCACGCGCCGTTTTTCTTCCCCGCAGGGGCCGGGGCGCTCTCATCGGAAGGCGAAGTTCTCTCCCCCCAGACCTCGTCGACGATCCGGTCAGCCGCGCCGCGCACCTCCTCTGCAGGGAAGTAGATGTTGATCGTGACGCAGGAAAAAACGGTCAGGGTAGCCAACAGCAGAGCGATATTGAATCTTTTCATAAGTCCCCTCCCTTTCAAGGTTCCTTCAAAACTATAGCCGTCCGGATGAGAATTTCAACGGGGCCAGGGCTAACCACCCGTCCGTTCGATGCGCCCCACCCTTTTGAGCATCTCCCGGAAGGAGATCGCGCCCCGGGGGGCGATAATGTCGATCTTCGGGGGGATGATCCCGCCGTAGACAAGGTAGTCGCCGGAGTCGGGGCGCGCCGTTCCCGTCAGGCGGAAGCGGTCGTTGTCGAGTGTACAGTGAACCCCGATCCTCCGATAGCGGTAAAAATCGATGAAACGGTAAACGCCGCGGGAGAGGATGGAGGAGATCCCCCCCTGGCTGAGAATGGAGAGGTTGTTGAGGGCATGGACGCTGATGTTCCGCTTCCCCTCGGTGCGTGTCTCCATAACCGCCTCAAACCGGGTGGGAAGCGCCCCGAAAAGTCTCAGGGAGTGGACGTGCCCGTCGATCACCCCCTGCATCTCGCCGAAAGCGAAGGTGGAGGTGAGACGACCGAG
>JBFHXN010000364.1:0-3493 GCA_041598955.1 Desulfuromonadales bacterium
CCCCAGGGCGGTGCAGGTGATGGCGGAGATCGGCATCGACATCGGCGGGAACTCCTCCGACCACGTGAGCCGGTACGAGGGGGAGCCCTTCGACTACGTCATCTCCCTCTGCGGCGACGCCGACGAGAAGTGCCCCGCTTTCTTCGGGGGGGTAAAGCGGCTGCACATCCCCTTCGACGACCCTCCCCGGGCCACGGGTTCGGAGGAGGAGGTGATGGCGGTCTACCGCCGGGTGCGGGACGAGATCCGCGCCACCCTCGGCGAGTTTTTCCGACGGGAGCTGGAAAAAGGTGCTTAGCCGCGGAGGCACGGAGAAAAGCCAAAACCTTCCCGAAAAGGGGTTTGGCCAGGGAAGCCGCGGCGCCAAAGAAAGAAGAAAAGATTTATAGAGGGTTTAACCCATCCCCTTTGTGAGGATTTCAAGGTTTCCTCCGTGTCTCCGTGCCTCCGTGGTGATGACCTGTTCCAAAGAATTTCATTCCCGACAGGAGCTGATCATGTCCACCCTGACCCGCAAACTCTCCTTCCTCGACCGCTACCTCACCCTCTGGATCTTCGCCGCCATGGCCCTGGGGGTCGGCGCGGGGTGGTATTTCCCCGGCGTGGAAGGGTTCGTCAACCGCTTCCAGGTCGGCACCACCAACATCCCCATCGCCCTCGGCCTGATCCTGATGATGTATCCTCCCCTGGCCAAGGTTCGCTACGAGGAGCTCGGGGAGGTCTTCCGCAACAAGCGCATCCTGGGGCTCTCCCTGCTGCAGAACTGGGTCATCGGCCCGGTGCTGATGTTCGCCCTGGCGATCCTCTTTCTGAGCGACGCCCCCGAGTACATGGTCGGGCTGATCATGATCGGCCTGGCCCGCTGCATCGCCATGGTCATCGTCTGGAACGAGCTCGCCCGGGGGGACACGGAGTACTGCGCGGGGCTCGTCGCCTTCAACAGCGTTTTCCAGGTGCTCTTCTACAGTCTCTACGCCTGGCTCTTCGTCACCGTCCTCCCCCCCTTCTTCGGTCTGGAGGGGATGGCCGTCGACATCACCATCGGCCAGATCGCAGAGAGCGTTCTCATCTACCTGGGGATTCCCTTCGCCGCGGGGATCCTCACCCGCTTCACCCTCATCCCCCTCAAGGGGCGGGAGTGGTACCAGAGCGTCTTTATCCCCCGCATCAGCCCCATCACCCTGGTGGCCCTGCTCTTCACCATCCTGGTCATGTTCAGCCTCAAGGGGGAGCTGATCGTCACCATCCCCCTCGACGTGCTGCGCATCGCCGTGCCCTTGCTGATCTACTTCGTGGTGATGTTTCTGGTGAGCTTCTGGATGGGGGTGAAGGCGGGGGCGGATTATTCGAAGACCGCCACCGTGGCTTTCACGGCGACGGGGAACAACTTCGAGCTGGCCATAGCCGTCTCCGTGGCGGTCTTCGGTCTCGATTCGGGGGCGGCCTTCGCGGCGGTCATCGGTCCCCTGGTGGAGGTGCCGGCTCTCATCGGCCTCGTCCACGTGGCCTTCTGGCTGCAGCGGCGGGTTTTTCCGGCGGAGGTGATCCGGGAGGGGTGAGGGGATTGCTGAAAGTCGGATGAAGGAGGGCGGAGCGCTGTGTCAGCGGACTCCGCCCTTTTTCGTTGGAAGGGCGAGGGTGTCGAGACGAAGAATGTCCACCGGAAAACCGAAGGGGAAAGTCGCCTGTTCCGGCCGGCCACCGGGGCAGCCTCCCGTTGAGAGACGGGATTGCTTCTCCTCCCTCTCCCTCGATGGGAGAGGGTCGGGGTGAGGGTGAAAGACGACTTCGCCGGTCCCGGCCGGCCGCCGGGGTACTTTCTTTACTCGTCCAAAGAAAGTACCCAGGTCGTAGGGTGGAATAAGGCCGGCAAGGCCGTTTCCACCGCCTTGCTCCGGTGGGAACGCTCCGCTTATCCCACCCTACGGATTGACGGGAGCGGGTGCGAGACGTCTTGGTCACAGGTCATTCCCGCAGGAACCTTCCTCCCCTTTCCGTCCCGGGAGCCAGGTCCGGCCGATGAGCACGAGCAGCAGCACCGCCGAGGCGATCTCGAGGGGGGCGGGGGCTGTCTCCGTCGCCTGATGGACCCAGCGGGTGATGTCGAGGCCGGAATAGGCATAGAAGCGGTTGAGGAGCCATCCGAGGAGCAGGGAGCAGGCGGCGATGGAGGCGAGGTAGGAGGCCGTCGCCCTCCCGCCCCAGAAGCGGCTGACCACGGCGATGGTGGCGGCGTTGGTGGCCGGGCCCGCCAGGAGAAAGACCAGGGCGGCGCCGGGGGAGAGCCCCTTGAGCACCAGGGCGGCGGCGACGGGGGTGGAGGCGCTGGCGCAGATGTAGAGGGGGATGCCGACCACCAGCATGATGAGAAGGGAGAGGAATTCATCGCCGAGGTAGCGGGTGAAGAAATCCTCCGGCACGACATAGGCGATCAGACCGGCGACGGCGATCCCTCCGAGGAGCCAGCGGCCGATGTCGCCGAGCAGCTCGCCGAAGGCGTAGGCGAGACCCTCCCTGAGGCGGCCCGCAAGGGGAGGTTTGGCCGTAGGCGGGCAACTCCCGCCGGGGGCGGGGGGTCAGCCGCAGCCGGGCTCCTGAACCGGGACCGGCGGGGGAGGGGCCTCCTCCGGAAGGCGGTTGATCAGCAGTCCCGTGACGGTGGCGGTGAAAAAGGCCGCCAGGGGACGGGCCACGGTCATCACCGGGTCGAGCAGGGCCCAGGTGATGGCGATGGAGTCGACCCCCGATTCGGGGGTGGAGACCAGGAAGGCGGCGCTCGCCCCCCGGCTCGCCCCCTGCCGGCGCAGGCCGATGGCGGCGGGGATCACCCCGCAGGAACAGAGGGGGAGGGGGATGCCGAGGAGGGAGGCCTTCACCACGGAGCCGAAGCTCTCTTTTCCCAGGTGGCGGGCCACCGCCTCCTCGGGGAGCAGGGCCTTGAGGAGGCCGGCGGCGAAAAAGCCGAAGAGGACGTAGGGGGAGGCCTCGATCAGGATGGTCCAGCATTCGGCCAGGATGCCGCTTGTCAGTTCAATCATGGCAGTTTCTATTTTCCTTCGGCAAAGAGGACTCTCCCGCCTGGAGGTGGCGAAGCCCCTCCAGCAGCAGGGTACGGATGTGGTCGTCGTCCAGGGTGTAGTAGACGAGCTTGCCCTCCCGGCGGTAGCGCACCAGGCCGGCGGCGCGCAACAGACGCAACTGGTGGGAGACGGCCGACGGGGTCGCCTCGAGAAGGGCGGAGAGGTCGCAGACGCAGAGCTCGGTGGCGGCCAGGGCGAAGAGGATCCGCAGGCGGGTGGGATCCCCGAGGACCCGGTGGGTGTCGGCGAGGCTCCCGAGGAGGGAGGGAGCGGGGAGGGCTTCCCTGGCCCGGGAGACGCTTTCCCCGTCGACGATGTTGTTCTGGCAGATATCGGTTGACATCGGTTCTTCCCTGTGGAACATATGAGCATCCGTTCAAGTGTTCAGTCTGTAGTTTTACCTGTTTTTTACC
>JBFHXN010000365.1:0-3481 GCA_041598955.1 Desulfuromonadales bacterium
CAAAACTGTCAATTAATTTTGGGCCGCCTCCCCGGGCCAAAAAAAACGGAACAATAACCCAAGCGAATGTTGGCCACCAAGGCACAAAGTCACCAAGGAAGTGCCAAGGAAACATCTCAACCACAGGGAAAGCCCAACGATTAATGGAGTTGATCTGACCAGAGAGCTCTTCTTGGCGCCTTGGTGACTTGGTGGCAAATTGAACCTGTTTTTGAGCTATAAGACCGAAAAAAACTCCCCGGCGAGGTCTCGCCCGGGAGCAGAATCGGTTTCACAGGAGCTCTCCGGATCAGTGGATGGTTCCGCCCCGCTGCCGCAGGAGTTCCTCGGCTTTGGGGAGGTCTTCCTCGGCCACGTGGACCTGGCAGGGGCCCAGGCCCTCGGTTTTCTCGGGAATGAGGAAATACTCGATCCCCCCTTGGCGAAGGATCGCCTCGACATGGTTCAGGTCCTTCTCGTCCCTGGGATCGTAGAAACGTACCATGGATGCACCTCCTCTCCATCGGACTTCTTGAGATACCATCCATTCTACCACCCCGGGGGGGAGGAAGGACTCAGCTTCTCCGGGATTAGAGAAAAAGGGGATAGGCCGGATTAGCCGTCTCTTCCACGTGCCGGTATCCCAGTCGATCGAGAAACCCCTGGAAGGTCCCCTTTTCGCTGTCCGGGATCTCGAGACCGATGAGAACCCGCCCGAAATCCCCCCCCTGGGTGCGGTAGTGAAAAAGGGAGATGTTCCAGTTCTCCCCCATGGCCGACAGAAAACGACCCAGGGCGCCGGGGCGCTCGGGAAACCAGAATCGGTAGAGAACCTCTCGGCTGGCCACCGGGGATCGCCCGCCGACCATGTAGCGCACGTGGGTCTTGGCCAGGTCGTTGTCGGTGAGGTCGAGGTTGCGGTAGCCGTGCGCCTCCAGGGTCTGGCCGAGAGCTTCGCGCTCCTCCTCCTCCCGGATGCTGATGCCGACGAAAATGTGGGCCTCCTCCCGCCCGGCCAGCCGGTAGTTGAACTCGGTGATGTTGCGCCCGTCCAGCACCTGGTCGCAGAGCCGTCTCAGCGAACCGGGCTGTTCGGGAATGGTGACGGCGAACAGGGCCTCGCGCTTCTCCCCGATCAGCGTCCGTTCGGCCACGTAGCGCAGGCGCTCGAAGTTCATGTTCGCCCCCGAGTTGACGGCGACCAGGGTCTGCCCCCGGACCTTCCCCCGGCGCACGTATTTCCTGAGCCCCGCCAGGCCGAGGGCCCCCGCAGGCTCGACGATGGAGCGGGTGGCCTGATAGACCCCCTTGATGGCGCTGCAGATCTCGTCGGTTCCGACCCGGATGACCTCATCCACGTGCTGCCGGCAGATCTCGAAGGGGAGCCGCCCGACCTCCCGCACCGCCACGCCGTCGGCGAATATCCCCACCGACTCGAGGGTCATCCGCCTGCCGGCCTCCAGGGAGCGAGCCATGGCGTCGCTGTCCTCGGGCTCGACACCGAACACCCGGATGTCTGGCCGCAGGGCCTTGATGTAGGAGGCCACCCCGGCGATCAACCCTCCGCCGCCGACAGGGAGAAAGACGGCGTCGAGTTTCCCGGCACTCTGTCTCAGAATTTCGTCGGCCACCGTCCCCTGGCCGGCGATCACAAGCTCATCGTCGAAGGGATGGACGAAGGACATCCCCCCTTCGGCAACCAGCCGGTCGCAATGCTCCTGGGCCTCGGAATAGCTGTCGCCGTGCAGCACCACTTCCCCTCCGAGGGCCTTCACCGCATCGACCTTGATCTGGGGCGTCGTGGCGGGCATGACGATCACCGCACGGATCCCCAGGCGCCTGGCTGAGAAGGCAACCCCCTGGGCGTGGTTCCCCGCCGAGGCCGTGATCACCCCCTTCTCCCGCTCCCCGGAGGAGAGGTGGGCGATGCGATTGTAGGCGCCGCGCAGCTTGAAGGAAAAGACCGGCTGAAGGTCTTCGCGCTTGAGCAGCACCCGGTTGCCGAGGTCGGCTGAGAGCCCCGGAGCCTCCTCGAGGGGAGTCTCCACCGCCGCCTCGTAAACCCGGGAGGTGAGGATGAGTCGGAGCATCTTCTGCATGAATCACCTTCAGTAACTGAAAATTTCGCCACGGAGACACGGAGGAGAAGACTGGGTTGAAACCCATCTGGCTTACTCCGTTTCCTCACCTCGCCATTCTCTGCGTCCCCGTGGAAAAAAGGGCTTTCAGGACCTCTCCAGGATGACCGCCGCGGCCATCGCTCCGGCGGCGCAGATGGAAACCAGTCCGTAGCGCGCATCCCGCCTGGCCATCTCTCCGGCCAGGGTGGTGACGATGCGGGCACCGGTGGCGCCGAAGGGATGACCGACGGAGATGGAACTCCCCAGGGGGTTGAGCCGCTCGGGATCGACCCCCCCGATGGCCTCCTCCTTCCATCCCCTCTCCCAGGCCTTGAGGTTGCAGTCGACCTGGGCTCCGAAGGCCTCGTGCACCTCGACGATATCCATGTCGGAGAGCTTGAGGCCCGCCCTCTTGAGCAGCCGGGGGACGGCCACCGCGGGGGCCATCAGCAGGCCGTCCTTGGGGTCGATGGCGGCGAACTCCACCCCCCTGATGAAGGCCAGGGGCTCATACCCCTCCCGGCGGGCCCGACCCTCCTCCATCAGCAGCACCGCGGCAGCTCCGTCGGTGAGGGGGCTCGCGTTGCCGGCGGTGATGGTCCCCTCCGCCGAGCGGTCGAAGACGGGGGGGAGCTTGGCCAGTTTCTCCAGGCTGGTGTCGGCCCGCACGATGGTGTCCCGGTCGACTCCCAGCAGGGGATGGATCTCCTTGCGCAGACGTCCGTCGACGGTGGCGGCGGCGGCCCGATGGTGACTGCGCAGCGCGATTTCATCCTGGGCCTCCCGGGTACTCTGCCATTCCTTGGCCGTGATCTCGGCGTGCTCCCCCATGGTCAGACCGGTGGAGGGCTCCTTGAAGGAAAGGGGCGAAGGCTTGAAGTGGCGGGGGCGGAGTTTCAGCAGGGCCTTGAGCCTGTCCCCCGTGCTTCGGGCCATCCCCGCCTCCAGGAAGATGGCCGAGGCCTCCCGACCGAAGAGAACCGGCACCGTCGACATCGACTCGACCCCGCCGGCGATACCGACCTCCGAACGCCCCTCGAGAATGGCGTCGGCAACGTCGACCAGGGCGTGGACGCTGGTGATGCAGTTGTTGGACACCAGATGGGCCCGGGTCTTGGCGGGAAGCTTGAGGTCGAAGACGATCTCCCGGGCCAGGTTGGAAATCCGGGGGTCGTGCAGCACCCTCCCCCAGACCAGCTCGTCGATGGTCTGGGGGTCGAGGTTGAAGCGCTCGATCACGCCGGCCACGGCATGGGAGGAGAGCTGAAGCTGGGATTGCCGACTGAAGACGGTGCCTGCTTTGACGAAGGGGGTGCGCATCCCCCCGATGACGGCGACTCTGCCCTTTTCCTTGGCCATGGACTTACCTCCCTGGAGCGAGA
>JBFHXN010000366.1:0-3477 GCA_041598955.1 Desulfuromonadales bacterium
CCCCGCACGGCCCCTCCGCAGGCGCCTCGGCCGGTGAGGCCGACGGAGGAGAGCATCCGGTGGATCTCCGGCAGGTCGCCGATGCGGACCCGGTGGAGTTCGAGGCTTCCCCGGGTGGTCAGATGAAGATTGCCGCCGGCGAAGCGCTCTGCGATGTCGGCCACCCTCAGGGCCTGCTCGCAGGAGAGGACCCCCGCGGGGACCTTGATGCGCTGCATCAGGTCCCCTTGGTCGTTCATCCGGTAGACGCCGTCGAGGCGCAGTTTCTTGTCGTCGAGCATGGGGCGAAATCCTGAGTGTCAGGTGTCATGGGTCAGGCGTCTGAGGGGTGATTGTAGCACCCCTCATGAAGAGTACCAGGGAGAAGGCATTCGGGCGCTCCTCCCTTGAGGGTTCTTCCGCTCCGGTTCAGCCGAACAATTCCTTTACGATCCCCTCGGCGATCTCCTCGGCGGAGATGCCTGCCCCGTCGACGGTGATCTCGGGGGACTCGGGAGGCTCGTAGGGGGTGTCGATGCCGGCCACGTTCCGCAGCTCCCCGGCCCGGGCCCGGCGATAAAGGCCGGTCCCTTCCCGCTCTTCGCAGATCGCGAGGGGGGTGTCGACGAAGATTTCGACGAGTTCCCCCTCGGAGAGGATCTCCCGGGCCGCGCGGCGCTCGCTGCGGAAGGGGGAGGTGACCGAGGCCAGCACGATCAGCCCCGACTCCACGAGGATCCTGGCCACTTCGGCCACCCTCCGGACGTGCTCCACCTGGTCGGCGTCGGTGAAGCCGAGGTCGCGGTTGAGACCCCGCCGGAGATGGTCGCCGTCGAGCAGGGCGGTGTGCCGCCCCAGGGAGTGGAGTTTTTTCTCCACCAGGCTGGCGATGGTCGACTTGCCGGCCCCCGGAAGGCCTGTGAACCAGAGGACCCGGGGGGTCTGCCCCTTGAGCTCGGCGCGGGTCTTTTTGCCGAGGTCGAGGTCCTGCCAGCGGTCATCGGCTGCGCGGTGCAGCGGGCGGTCGATCATCCCCGCTCCCACGGTGGAGTTGGTGAGCCGGTCGATCAGGATGAAGCTCCCCGTGGCGCGGCAGCTCCGGTAGGGGTCGAAGGAGATCGGCTTGCCGAGGGTGATGCTGCAGATCCCGACCTCGTTGAGCCCGAGGGTCTTGCCCGGCTCCTGCCTCAGGGTGTTGACGTTGACCTTGAATTGGAGCTGGCCGATCTGGGCGGGGGAGGTGCTGGAGCCCGCCTTGAGCAGGTAGCTGCGGCCGGGGAGAAGGGGCTCCTGGTGGAGCCAGACCACCTTGGCCTCCAGGCCGTCGGCGTGGGCCGGTGGCTGGGAGGGGTGGGCGAGCATGTCGCCGCGGCTGATGTCGATCTCGTCCTCGAGGGTGAGGGTGATCGCCTGTCCCGCGACGGCCTCGGGGAGGTCGCCGGCCATGGTGACGATCCGCGCCACGCGGCTTTTCTGCCCCGAGGAGGTGACCGCCACGGCGTCTCCGGGGCGGACCCGGCCCGAGGCGACGGTGCCGCAGAAGCCTCGGAAGTCGAGGTCGGGGCGGTTGACCCACTGCACCCTCATGCGGAAGGGTTGGTCGGCCTCGGCGTCGGCGACCTGGACCGACTCGAGGTGCTCCATCAGGGTCGGCCCGCCGTGCCAGGGGGTCTGGGGGCTTCGGGTGATGACGTTGTCCCCGTTCAGCGCCGAGAGGGGAATGGCGGTGATCGACTCGAAGCCGAGCCCGGCGGCGAAGATTTCGTACTCCTTGCGGATGGCCTCGAATCGCTCGGCGCTGTAGCCGACCAGGTCCATCTTGTTGATGGCCAGCACCACGTGGCGGATCCCGACCAGGGAGACGAGGTAGCTGTGGCGCCGGGTCTGGGTCAGTACCCCCTTGCGGGCATCGACGAGAATGACCGCGAGCTGGGCCGTGGAGGCCCCGGTCACCATGTTGCGGGTGTACTGCTCGTGGCCGGGGGTGTCGGCGACGATGAACTTGCGCCTGTCGGTGGAGAAGAAGCGGTAGGCGACGTCGATGGTGATCCCCTGCTCCCGCTCGGCCTGCAGGCCGTCGAGGAGCAGGGCGTAGTCGATCTTCTCTCCCTGGGTGCCGACCCGCCTGCTGTCGGCCTCCAGGGTCGCCAACTGGTCCTCGAAGACCATCTTGGAGTCCCACAGGAGCCTCCCGATGAGGGTGCTCTTGCCGTCGTCGACGCTGCCGCAGGTGATGAAGCGCAGCATCGACTTTTCCTCATGGCTCTTGAGGTAGGCGTGAATGTCTTCGGCGATGAGTGCGGATTGGTGGGCCATCAGAAATATCCTTCCTGCTTCTTCTTCTCCATCGATCCGCTCTGGTCGTGATCGATGAGCCGTCCCTGGCGCTCGCTGGTGCGGGTGAGGAGCATCTCCTGGATGATCTCGGGCAGTGTCGCGGCCGTCGATTCGACGGCGCCGGTCAGGGGATAGCACCCCAGGGTGCGGAAGCGCACCGATTTCATCTCGACGGTCTCGCCCGGCCTGAGTTGCAGCCGCCCGTCATCGACCATGATCAGCATCCCGTCCCGCCGCACCACGGGGCGCTCCTTGGCGAAATAGAGGGGGACGATGGGGATGTTTTCCAGGTGGATGTACTGCCAGATGTCGAGCTCGGTCCAGTTGGAGAGGGGAAAGGTGCGGATGCTCTCTCCGGGGCGGACCCGGGCATTGTAGATGTTCCAGAGCTCCGGGCGCTGGCTCTTGGGGTCCCAGCGGTGGCTGGCGGTGCGGAAGGAGAAGATTCGCTCCTTGGCCCGGGACTTCTCCTCGTCCCGCCGGGCCCCGCCAAAGGCGGCGTCGAACCTGTATTTGTCGAGGGCCTGCTTGAGTCCTTCCGTCTTCATGATGTCGGTGTGCAGGGCCGAGCCGTGGGTGAAGGGGCCGATCCCCTGGCGCACCCCCTCCTCGTTGATGTGGACGAGCAGTTCGAAGCCGCACTCCCGTGCCATCCGGTCCCTGAACTCGATCATCTCCCTGAACTTCCAGGTGGTGTCGACGTGCAGCAGGGGAAAGGGGAGCCGCGCCGGAAAGAAGGCCTTGCGCGCCAGGTGGAGCATCACGGCGGAATCCTTGCCGATGGAGTAGAGCATCACCGGATTCTCGAATTCGGCGGCGACCTCGCGGATGATGTGGATGCTCTCGGCTTCGAGCTGCTGTAGGTGGGTCAGCGGCTTGGGTTTGTCATAAGTCGTATGAGTCATATAGGTCCTCTGGGACGGATGAGACATATGAATTGACTGGGAACCATTTAACCTATTGTCGATGAAGCCCGCACTCCTTGTGCTCGGGGTTTTCCCACCACCAGCGTCCGGCCCGGGGGTCTTCCCCCACCTTGACGGCCCGGGTGCAGGGGGCGCAGCCGATAGAGGGGAAGCCCAGGCGGTGGAGGCGGTTGACGGGAACCCGCTGCCGGTGGGCGTACTGCCAGAGGGCATCGGAACTCCAGTGGGCCAGGGG
>JBFHXN010000367.1:0-3462 GCA_041598955.1 Desulfuromonadales bacterium
ATGTTGGGCCCCTGCATCATGCCGTCCCGGGCGATGTCGGTGTAGATGATCGCCTCGACGCCGAACCCTTCCATCTCCCGGGCCATCTCCGTCGCCCTCTTCTCGGTGACGTCGGCCCACCCCCGCACGGCCACAAGCCCCTCCTTGGCGTCGATGCCGACGACGATCCGGCCGGGGAAGAGGCGGCAGGCGTCCTGGACCAGCTCCGGTTTCTCCTTGGCGACGGTCCCGAGGATCACCCGGTCGACGCCGAGCTCCAGGTAGGCTTCGATGGTCGCCAGGTCGCGGATCCCCCCCCCCAGTTCGGAGGGGATGTCGATGGCCCCGACGATAGCCCGGATCGCCTCCCGGTTCTTCGGCACGCCGGCAAAGGCGCCGTCGAGGTCGACGATATGGAGCAGCTCCCCCCCCTGCTGCTGCCAGATGAGGGCCTGGGCGGCGGGGTCGTCGTGGTAGACGGTGTCCTTCTCCATCAGCCCCTGCTCCAGGCGGACGCAGCGGCCATCCTTCAGATCGATGGCTGGGATGACAATCATTGCAGACCTTTCAAGTCAGCCACGGAAGACGCGGAGAAGGACACACTCCCTCCCCCTCGAGTGGAGGTCAGATCCGCCTGGCGGATCCGGTCTTCTCTCTGCCTCGGTGTCTCTGTGGCAAATCTACATCTTTCCGAAATTGTCGAAAATCTTCACCCCGATACTTTGGCTCTTCTCGGGGTGGAACTGGGTCGCCATGATATTGTCGCGCCAGACCGAGGCGCAGAACTCGACCTCTCCGTAGCGACAGCTGGCGGCGACATCGGAGGGATCCTGCGCCGCACAGTAGTAGGAGTGGACGAAATAGACGAAGCTCCCCTCCTCGATCCCCCTGAAGAGGGGGGAGGGGCGGCGGAGATGGATGCTGTTCCATCCCATGTGGGGGACCTTGAGCCGCTCGTCCCCCTCCACCATCCCCGCCGGGAAGCGCTGGACCCGCCCCGGGATCAGCCCCAGCCCCTGGTGAAGGCCGAACTCCTCGCTCTGGTCGAAGAGCATCTGCATGCCGACGCAGATGCCGAGCAGGGGCTTGCCGGCCTTGACGTGCCCCAGCAGGGGCTCCACGAAGCCCCCCTCCCGCAGGTTCTGGATGCAGTCGCGAAAGGCCCCCACCCCGGGCAGCACGACCTTGTCGGCCGAGGCGATGTCGCCGGGGTCGGCGCTGACGCGGGCGTCGAAGCCGAGGGACTCGAAGGCCTTCTGGACGCTGCGTAGGTTGCCCATTTCGTAGTCGATGACGACGATCATGCTCTCAGAGCTTCCCCTTGGTGGAGAGCACCCCCTCGATGCGCGGATCGAGGGAGGTCGCCTGGTCGAGGGCGCGGCCGAAGGCCTTGAATATCGCCTCGATGATATGGTGCAGGTTGCTGCCGTAGGCGAGGTTGACGTGGACGTTGGCCCCGGCGTGGTTCGAAAAGGCGATGAAGAACTCCTCGACGAGCTCCGTGTCGAACTCCCCGACCTTGGCCTTGGGGATGTCGGCGTTGAAGACCAGAAAGGGGCGCCCCGAGAAGTCGAGGATCACCGAGGCGAGGGTCTCGTCCATCGGCACCGTCCCCTGGCCGTAGCGGCGGATGCCGGCCTTCTCCCCCAGGGCCTTGCGAAAGGCCTCCCCGAGGCAGATGCCGAGGTCCTCCACCGTGTGGTGGGCGTCGATCTCCACGTCTCCCTTGGCCTCGACGGCGAGGTCGAAGAAGCCGTGCCGGGCGAGGAGGGTGAGCATGTGGTCCATGAAGGGGACCGGCGTGGCCACCCGGCTCTCCCCCGCCCCGTCGATCTCCAGGGTCAGGCGGATCTGGGTCTCTTTGGTCTTGCGGTCGATGGTCGCACTGCGGGTCATGACTTGAACCCTTTCTGAAGCGGTCTCTCGCCCGCTCCTTTCAGTCGCTAGAGCCCACAGAGAAGAGAGCCGAAACCCCCTCGGTGAGCTCTGTGTGCTCCAGTGAGCAGGGCGAACGGGTGAGAGACGGGTTGGACCTTGTCTCTTCGTCCTGAACTTTAGTTCCCTTGCGTCAGCCGCACCGACACCGACCGGGCGTGGGCCTCGAGGCCTTCGAGCTCGGCGATGCGGACGATCTGTTTGCCGAGCCGCTCCAGCCCCTTGCGGGAGAAGGAGATCAGGCTCGACTTCTTGACGAAGTCGTCCACCGACAGGGGGGAGAAGAAGCGGGCCGTCCCCCCGGTGGGGAGGGTGTGGTTGGGCCCGGCGAGGTAATCGCCCGCCGCCTCCGGGGTATGGTGCCCGAGGAAGATCGCGCCGGCGTGCCGGATCCTCGGGAGCAGCTCGAAGGGGGCCGCGACGGCGAGCTCCAGGTGCTCGGGGGCGATGCGGTTGCTGACGGCGGCCGCCTCCTCGAGATCGGCGACGACGAGGATCGCCCCGTAGCGGTCGATCGACTTGCGGGCGATCTCCCGGCGGCTGAGGCGGGCGAGCTGCTCCTCGAGGGAGGTCTGCACCCGGCGGCCGAAAGCGGCGTCGGTGGTGACCAGCACCGAGGAGGCGAGCTCGTCGTGCTCGGCCTGGGAGAGCAGGTCGGCGGCGATGTGGGCCGGATCGCCGCTGCCGTCGCTGATCACCAGGATTTCGCTCGGGCCTGCGATCATGTCAATGTCGACCTGGCCGAAGACGAGCTTCTTGGCGGTGGCGACGTAGATGTTTCCGGGTCCGGTGATCTTGTCGACCCGCGGCACGCTTTGGGTGCCGTAGGCCAGGGCCGCAACGGCCTGGGCCCCGCCGACCTTGAAAATGCGGTCGACGCCGGCGAGGTGCGCGGCGGCGAGGACATGGGGGTTGATCTCCCCGCCGGGCATGGGAACGGTCATCACCACCTCGCCGACTCCGGCCACCCGCGCGGGGATGGCGTTCATCAGCACCGAGGAGGGATAGGAGGCCTTGCCGCCGGGGACGTAGATGCCGACCCGGTCGAGGGGACGCACCATCTGCCCGAGCAGGACGTCCTCCTCGGCGGTGGAGAGCCAGGTCTCGGTCTTCTGCCGGGCATGGAAAGCAGCGATGCGCTCGGCGGCCAGGCGAAGGACGGCGAGATCCTCCGGCTCGACGGCGGCCAGGGCCGCCTCGATCTCGGCGGAGGTCACCTCCAGGGTGGCGGGGGTGAGCTCGAGGCGGTCGAAGCGGGCCGTGTACTCGCAGAGGGCCTCGTCGCCGCGGCGGCGCACGTCGGCGATGATACCCGCCACCACCGGCTCGACGTCGGCCCCTTCCCCGGCGCCGCGCCCGACGATGTCGGCCAGGGCCGCCTCGCAGGCAGGATCGGAGAGTTGCAGAAGCCGGATCATGGAACCTCCCTCAAGGAGCAGCCCAACCGAATCCCGCTGGTCAGCTGATCCCATCTGAACACTTCCTCTTAATTTCTGGATGACCAAGGACTCTCTCCCTCCCCCTGGAGGGGGGAGGGTCGGGGTGGGG
>JBFHXN010000368.1:0-3458 GCA_041598955.1 Desulfuromonadales bacterium
GGATCAGACCAACCACGTGCCCCCGCCGGAAACCGAGAGCCCTGAAAATACCGATCTCCCGGGTGCGCTCGTTGACCGACCCCATCATGGTCACGAAGACCACCAGGGCGCCGATCAGCAGCACAACGGCCGCCACCCCCATGGAGAAGACCCGGAACTGTTCGAGGGCGTGCATCCGCGAGCGAACCACCTGCTGGATGGCGCTGACCTTGACCCCGGGCAGGACCGCCGCGATCTGGTCGACCATGTCGGTCACCGGGCAGTCGGCGCAGAGGGCGGCCACCTCGGCCAGGGAGATCTGCCCCCGCTTGCCGAGCAGTTCCTGGGCGGCGCCGAGATCGGCGAGGAGCAGCTCGTCGTCCTGGGACCCGGTCTCTTCGAGCAGACCCGTCAGGGTGAAGGAGCGTCCGGCGAGGACGACCCTGTCCCCCGGTGCCAGGCCCAGGCGCCGGGCCGCCGAGCTGCCTGCCACCAATTCATCGGCGGCGACCAGGGGGCGCCCCTGCACCGACCACCATCGTTTGAGAGTAAATTCCACCGCCGGATCGACCCCCATCAGCAGCACCCGGATTCCGCCGACCTCCACGGCGCCGAGCACCTTGGGAGCAACGGCGGCTATATTGCGGGCGTTGGGGATGGTGGAAATCCTCGACAGGTCTCCCTGGCGGATCTCCCGGGGATCGATGCTGACCCCTCCGAGTGTGATGCCGCCGTAGGAAAGGGAGAGATGGTCGGTGTCGGGAGTGAGCAGGATGTTGGCCCCGTAGCTGTCGAGCTTGTGCTCGGCCTCCAGGGTGAGAGCCGCGGTCAGCGACAGCAGGGTCACCACGGTGGCCACCCCGAGGAGCAGCCCGGCCACCAGGAAGGCGAGCCGGGCCTTCCGGCGGCGCAGGTTGTTGAAGGCGATGGTTCTCAGACGCATGTTGGTTCAGGCCGCAGGGGCGGCCCCTCCCTGTCTCTCACTGGGCGAAATAGTTCAGCCCCGCCACAAGGTCTGCCGCCGCGATGACCACCCGGTCACCGGAGACGAGCCGCTCGAGGGGAGCGGGGTTGCACCCCCCCTTGACCTCGTTGATCATGTCGTTGCGGAATTTCTGGTCACAATTGTTGCAGACCATGAAATCCCCCTCCTGCCTGTACCCCTTGCGTGCCTCGTAGCAGACATCGCAGGTGTCGAGGGCGGCGCGCACGACCCCGTCGCGGCTTTTGAGAACAAAGAATTTCACCTCCACCCCCTGGTGGCGGTAGGTGTAGAAGTGGGCCTGCCCGTCGCTCACCTCCGCCAGGGGAATGGAGATCACCCCGTCGAGGGCCGTCACCACCCTGTTGGAAGACCCAGGCCCGCCGCCTGCGACCAGTATTCCCCCGACAACAAAGGCTGCCAGGCCGAGAAGAAAAAAGAGGACCCGGAGGCGCTTTTTCGGCTTTATCCCCTCTTCGAACCGGGCCCGTTTATCCTGTCGATCGTTCATCGTTTCATCCCCTTGCCATCTGCTGTATTGATGTTCTCTGTCGTCCGAAGGCTCCCGACTAGCCGCAGCAGGAGCCCCCGCAGCCGCTTCCTCCACCCTCAACGGCGGCCCTGAGGTCCGGATCGAAGAGGGTCACGGGGTTCTCCCGGGAGAGCTCCCGGTACCAGCTCTCGAAACGCAGTCGGCGCTGGGCGGTGTCCTCCCCCCCGGTGAATAGGTGCCCCTCGAGGTTGCGCTGGATCACGAGGGCCTCGCGGACGGCGTTTCGGAAAGCCTGGGAGCCGCCGAAGCGGGAAGCCACCAGGTCGTCGAAATCGGAGCGGTTTCCCCGCATCCGGGCGATCTCCCCTTCGACCTCCCCGGGGTGCACGACCACGCCGTTTCCCTCGGCGGCCAGCAGAAGGATGCGTCGCTGGGCAAGCTCCCCCCAGGCGGCCCGAAGCAGACCAGGATCGGACTCAGGAACAGATGCGCCCGGGCTCTGCCCGAAACGGGCCAGCTCCGCTGCGAAATCCTCCCGGCTCACCAGAACTTCACCTATCCGCCCCACATAGTCTCCGGAGAGTTTCCCGGCATCCTCCCGCAGCAGCCTGTACTCGGCTACGGAGAGCACCCGCTCGGCGCGGGCCGGATAACCGGCCCGGGTGATCCGCCCGGTCACGCCCTCCACGTCTTGAAGGGCCGGGTCGAATTCCACCCGGGCGCGGCCGGTGGTCACGGAGACTTCGATTTCGCCTATCCCGGCCAGACCCGAGAGGGCCCCTTCGACCTTGCCCGCGCAGGAGCCGCAGGTCATCTTGTCGACGGCCAGCTCGGCCAGGGCATAATCGCCGGAGGCCGGGGCCAGGGCCAGGTAGGCACCCGCGGCGAGCAGGATCAGGGCGAGGCCGGAGGAGATCAGCAACAGAATGGGTCTGGACATGGACTCTTGTCTCCCAGGGAAAAAATGGGCCTTTTTTCGTCATGCCCGGGACCGATCAGGAGGCAACGCGCTGCAACCGCGTCTCTTCGCCATTCTTCACGGCCCGTGCCAAATCAGGACGTGGCAATGTTTCCGGGGAGTTGTCCAATTCCGAGCGCCTTTGGCTCAATTGCGGCAGGGAAAGTCTGTGGAATATTCAACCCCGATTCGAAGGATATTCCACACTACCCCCCAGAAACAAACCAGGGGTCGCCGATAGGCACCCCTGGTTTGTTTCTTCGTCCTCATTCCACTTCCCGGCGAGGGGGCCGGGGGGCGAAAGAAGGGATCAGTTTTTGGCCGGTGCGCTGAACTCGTAGCCGCAGGCCGGACACTTGGTGCTCCGATATTCCTTTTTGGCCGGCGTACCGCAGGCGGCCAGGGACAGACCAAAAATTCCCGCCATCAACCAGGTCACGATCTTTTTCATGCTCTCACCTCCTCTCCGATGAATCTCTTGGTTTGCAATCACCGCCGGCATGCATGGCATCACAACTCTTCCATGGACCCAGTCTACCAGTGGTCCGCATTGAATCAAACCGGCCCACCCTTCCAGCGGAGCTCTCCACCTGTCGATATTCACGAGTCGTACCAAGCACGTCCTGAATCTCAACCGGCTGTTTTCCCATGAAAAAACCCGGCAGGCTCTGGAAGAGCACTACCGGGTCAAATCAGGGACTGTGGAGATTAATACACCTGGGGGAGCTACCCCCGGCGCACGAAGATCTCCCGCGCCAGGTCCTGGTCCACGGCGAACTCGGAATGGCCGACCTTGAAGATGTAACTGGGGTAGGTCCGCCCCAGGCGCAGGCGGTTGCCCGGCAGCACCCCCATGCTCATCAGCTTCTGCATCTTCTTGGGATCGGTGGTGGAGAGGTAGGCGATCTCCCCTTCCTCGGCCGCCTTGAGTTCGGTGAGAGGGACCACCCCCGCCTCCCCCTTGCGCCTCGCCTCCTCGCAGCACCGGCCGGGGGGGATCGGCTTGCCGTGGGGGCAGGTGGTGGGGTGGTTGAGCAGGGTGCAGA
>JBFHXN010000369.1:0-3457 GCA_041598955.1 Desulfuromonadales bacterium
CCTGGTGCTGGTCGTCTCTCTGGTCAGCTTCACCCTCGGGATGATGGTCGGCCGGGGCGTCGCCCCCAAGCCCGTCGCCCAGGAGACGCCCGCAGCCGCCGTGAGGATGCCCGTGACCGCTCCCCCCTCCGCTCCTCCCGCCGCCGACCCGGCCGCGACCGGAGAGGAGGCGGGCAAGGTTAACCTGACCTTCTATGACACCCTCCCCAAGGGTGAGGAGCCTCCCCTCGGCAGCGGCATCAACCTTCCCCCCAGGGAAGGGGGCCTTCCAGCGGGACAGCCTGCCGCCGAGGAGCAGAAGGCTTCGCCCCCCCCCGGCAAGGTGGAGGCCCGGCCGAAGGCGACCCCTCCCACCGAGCCGGCTGCCAAGGCTCCGGCCCCTCCCAAGACGGCCTCGACCCCCGCAGCGACCTCCGGCGGCGAGGGAAGCTACGTCGTCCAGGTCGCCTCTTTCCGCTCCGCGGAGGATGCCCTTGCCCTTCAGGGGCGGCTGGCCAAGAAGGGTTACCGGGCCTATCTGCAGGACGTCGACCTGGGGAGCAAAGGGGTCTGGACCCGGGTCTACATCGGTTTCTACCCCAGTGCCGAGGCGGCGCAGCCGGTGGCCAAGCGCCTTCAGGAGGAGGAGAAGCTCTCCCCCATGGTCCGCAAGCGCTGAGTCCCCCTTTTCCATCTGGGTGCAGAGGTGTTCCGCGGGTCCCAAAAAATACCCTTGACAATGCCTCCAAACGGGATTATCTTTGCGCCTTCCTGTCGCGGGGTGGAGCAGTCTGGTAGCTCGTCGGGCTCATAACCCGAAGGTCGAAGGTTCAAATCCTTCCCCCGCAACCAAAATACAAGAGCCTCCCGCAAGGGAGGCTTTTCGCAAGTTCCGGCGGTGTAGCTCAGTTGGTTAGAGCATGCGGCTCATATCCGCAGTGTCCGGAGTTCGAATCTCTGCACCGCCACCATCCCCGAAAAACCCTCCCTGGCACCAGGGAGGGTTTTTTCATCTGCGGCCCCAGGGGCCGCCCGGGTCGGTCATGCAGGAAGCCTTCTGCCGTCACCTCGTTGAAAGCTCGCTTTTCTCCCCCGGCGAACCGGTGCTGGTCGCCCTCTCGGGAGGGGGGGACTCGGTGGCCCTGCTCCACCTCCTGCGGGGGTGCGCCCCGTCCCTCCCTCTGCAGATCTCGGCGGCCCATCTCGACCACGCCATCCGGCCGGAGAGTGCCGCCGAAGCCGATTTCGTCCGCCGTCTCTGTGCCACCCTCGATCTGCCTCTGACTCTTGTCCGGGAGGATGTCCCGGCCCGGGCCGAGCGGGACGGGATGGGTCTCGAGGAGGCGGGGCGGGGGGCCCGGCGGGCATTTCTGACGGCCACCGCGGACTCTCTGGGCTGTACGGCCGTCGCCCTGGGGCATCACCGGGACGACCAGGCCGAGACCTTCCTCCACCGGCTGCTGCGGGGCAGCGGCGCTACGGGCCTCTCGGCCATGCGACCCCGGCGGGGCCTCTTCGTTCGCCCCCTGCTCCCCTTCTCCAAGTCCGAGCTGCGCTCTTTTCTGGAAGACCGGGGGATTTCCTTTCTCGAGGACCCGAGCAACCGGGACCCGGCCTTTACCCGCAACCGCATCCGGCATGAACTCCTGCCGCTTCTGAACTCCTTCAACCCCCGCATCGGTGAGCACCTTGCCCGGCTCAGCGACCGGCTCGGCCGCGAGGAGGACTACTGGGAGTTGGAGGTCCGGCGGTCCCTGGGGGCGATCTCCCGCCCCGGATCCTCGGGACTGGTTCTGGATCTGGAGGCCTTGACGGAACTTCATCCGGCCCTCCGGGCCCGGGTGATTCGCGGAGCCCTGGCGGAGCTCCGGGGAGGGGCGGCCGGAATCACCTCCCGCCACCTGGAGGCCGTCGAGGGTCTGCTTCTGGGTCATCGGCCCCAGGGGGAGGTCCATCTCCCCGGTGCCTGGGTTGGCCGGCGCTACGACGAGCTTCACCTTCTGGCGGCCCCTCCTCCCCTGGTGGAGCCTTTCTCGTTCGAGATCGGATCCCCAGGCCGCTTTGCCATGCCGGGAGGCGGGGAGATCACCGTCGAGATCGATCAGGCCCCCTCGGGGGAGGGAGCCTTTATGGTCGAGTTTGCCCTTGGGGCCCTTTCCCTTCCCTTGACCGTGCGCTCCTTCCGGCCCGGAGATCGTATCGCTTTGGGCGGTGGGGGGGGGCACAAGAAGCTCAAGGAGCTTTTCGCCGAAGCCCGGCTTTCCCTGGAGGCCCGCCGCAGGTGGCCCGTCGTCGCGACCCGTGAGAAGGTTCTCTGGGTCCCCGGTCTGCGGCGCGCGCCCGGCATGGCTCCCGAAGCCGGAGAGCGAGTCCTGAGGCTGGCGGTGAGCGGCGGGGATTTTTCGACAAATCGCTTGTGAATTCAACGGGTTTATGATAGTTTTTTCCTTCGGCTCACGCCCTGTGGCGGAGCGGAAAAGCCCAGAAAAATCGGTAGCCTAGGGGGAAGCGTGAACCAGTTTTATAAAAACCTGGCACTCTGGCTGGTCATCATCCTGATGATGATCCTGCTCTTCAACATGATGGCAGACAAGCGCCAGGAGCAGAAAGCCGTCAACTATTCGACCTTCCTGACCGCCCTGGAGGAGGGGAAGGTCCGCGAAGTGACCATCCAGGGGCGCAAGATCGACGGCAAGTATCGCGATGACAGTGCCTTCGAGACCTACGCCCCCGAGGATGCCCAGCTGGTGGCCGACCTGCGCAACAAGGGGGTCATCATTCAGGCCAAGCCCGACGAGGACCGGGGTCTCTGGTTTACCCTGCTCGTCTCCTGGGGGCCCATCCTGCTCCTGGTGGCGGTCTGGATCTTCTTCATGCGACAGATGCAGTCGGGGGGCGGCAAGGCGATGAACTTCGGCAAGAGCCGCGCCAAGCTCCTTTCCGAGTCCTCCATGGTGGTGACCTTCAACGATGTCGCGGGTATCGACGAGGCGAAGGACGAGCTCGAGGAGATCGTCTCCTTCCTGAAGGACCCCAAGAAATTCTCCCGGCTCGGCGGGCGCATCCCCAAGGGGGTTCTCCTGGTCGGCTCCCCCGGGACCGGCAAAACCCTGCTCGCCCGGGCCATTGCCGGGGAGGCGGGGGTTCCCTTCTTCTCCATTTCCGGCTCCGACTTCGTCGAGATGTTCGTCGGCGTCGGCGCCAGCCGCGTGCGCGACCTCTTCATGCAGGGGAAGAAGATTGCCCCCTGCATCATCTTCATCGACGAGATCGACGCTGTGGGCCGCCACCGCGGCGCGGGCCTCGGCGGCGGGCATGACGAGCGGGAGCAGACCCTCAACCAGCTTCTCGTGGAGATGGACGGCTTCGATACGGCAAAGGGCGTCATCATCCTCGCCGCCACGAACCGGCCGGAGATCCTCGATCCGGCGCTTCTGCGCCCCGGCCGCTTCGACCGGCATGTGCTCGTCGATCGGCC
>JBFHXN010000370.1:0-3432 GCA_041598955.1 Desulfuromonadales bacterium
ATGCGCACTCGACGACGCAGCGGCGGCAATGGTTGCAGCGCACCTCGTGGTCGATCAGGGGGGCTCTCAGGGATAAACGTAGCGGGGAGGGCGCGGCAGGTTCAAGGGTTCTCATGTCGGGTCGTTCACCCACGCTGGGGGGAAAAGAGGGATTGGGCCACCGTGAGCCCCTCGAAGGCGGAAAGGGGGAAGATTCCCTCCTCCCGCAGATTCATTTCGGCCACATACTGATCGAGGTGCTTCTTCGTACAGAAGAAGTTCATGACATTTCAGCACTCGGCGGCCCAGTTGCGGAACCGCCGGAGATCCAGATGGAGGACGTGGGTGCCGGGAGGTTCCAGGGTTTCTATCTCCCCTCCGACGACTTTGACCCGGACCTTTTGCCGGCAGTGCCCGCAGCTCGACTCGATGGTCACATCCTGCCCGAAGGTGAAGGCGGCCCCCATGGCGTCGACGGCGCACATGGCGTGAAAGGTGCGGCCATCGCCAAGGCTTACCCGGTGAGGCGTGGGAAGGGCGGAGACGGGATAGGCGAAGGTGACCTCCCCCGCCGATGAGCAGACGATGATCCCCTTGCCGGTGAGGGCTTGAACCATCGCAGACTCGGAAGGGTCGGCGACTCTGACCGGGGCCCCTTCGGCGACGATCCGGTCGAGAAGCTTGCGGCGGAAGACGTTTTCCGAATAGGAGAGCCGAGCGGTGAGGGGAGTGATCATCAGGGGTTCCTTGGAGCGGAAGTATTTCGTCCCGCCGATTATGGGGCGCCCGGTTCCGAAAAACAAATTGAAAATATTAATCCATTGAGTGCGATTTATCGGCGGGACCAATAAGGGCCCGGCCTTCTGGCCACGGGTCCCGGGCTGCGGAGGAATAACGACCCCGGGCCAGGGGGAAGGTCGGCCCAATGTCCTGGAGTGGATACCTCCTTGAGAACTTTGCTCGTCTGGTGTATCTATCGACGTGGGTTCCCTCCCAGAGGGGGGGCCGTCTTGTAGAGCCGGTCGAGAGGAGAGAGAGATGGCGAAGGATTTTCGGGGGGGCAGAACCCCCATTCGCGAGCTGCTGGGCGCCGATTCAGAGCGGCAGGCGGTGACGGTCAAGGGATGGGTGCGCACGACGAGGCGAGGCAAGGATGTGGCCTTTGTGGCCCTCAACGACGGCTCCTGCTTCGCCTCGCTGCAGGTGGTTCTGGAGCCGGGCCTGGCGGAGTTCGATGCGGCAAGCCGGGTCGGAACCGGGGCCTGTCTGGCGGTGACGGGGGACCTCGTTCCTTCCCCGGCCCAGGGGCAGCGCTGGGAACTTAAGGCCGAGCGGGTGGAGATTCTCGGGGGGGCGGACGAAGAGTACCCCCTGCAGAAGAAGCGCCACAGCCTGGAATTTCTGCGCACCATCGCCCACCTGCGCCCCCGGGCCAACACCTTCGGCGCCGTCTTTCGCATGCGCAGCGCCCTGGGGTTCGCCATCCACCGCTTCTTCCAGGAGCGGGGCTTTCTCCATGTCCACAGCCCCATCATCACCGCCAACGACTGCGAGGGGGCCGGGGAGATGTTCCGGGTGACGACCTTGCCGGCCCTGTCTCCCCCGTCCAGGGAGGGCGCCGTCGACTGGAGCGCCGACTTCTTCGGCGAGAAGACAGGCCTGACCGTGTCGGGGCAGCTCCAGGGGGAGCTCTTCGCCACGGCCTTCTCCGACATCTACACCTTCGGACCGACCTTCCGCGCGGAAAACTCCCACACCAGCCGCCATGCCTCCGAGTTCTGGATGGTCGAGCCGGAGATCGCCTTCGCCGACCTGGCCGCCGACTGCGCCCTGGCCGAGGAATTCCTGCGCTACCTGGTGACCTACGCCCTGGAGCACTGCTCGGAGGACCTTGCCTTTTTCGACCAGCACGTGGAGAAGGGTCTCATCGCCCGGCTCGAGGAGCTGGCCCGGTCCGAGTTCTCCGTCATGACCTACACCGAGGCGGTGAGCCGGCTGCAGGGCTCGGGTCGGACTTTCGAGTATCCCGTCGAGTGGGGCTGCGACCTGCAGAGCGAGCATGAACGTTTTTTGACCGAGGAGGTGGTGCGGGGACCTGTTTTCGTCACCGATTATCCTGCGGAGATCAAGGCCTTCTACATGCGCCTCAACGATGACGGGCGCACGGTCGCGGCCATGGACCTGCTCGTCCCCCGGGTCGGCGAGATCATCGGCGGCAGCCAGCGGGAGGAGCGCCATGACCTTCTCCTGCGGCGGATGGCCGCCATGGGGGTTCCCCCCGAGCCCCTCTGGTGGTACCTCGACACCCGCCGCTGGGGGAGCTGCCCCCACGCCGGTTTCGGCCTGGGGTTCGAGCGCTTCCTGATGTACGTCACGGGGATGGAGAACATCCGCGACGTCATCCCCTTCCCGCGGACGCCGGGGAGTGCGCGTTTCTGAAGTAGCCCCAGGGGCGAAATGCAAAAAAGGGCGGAGCCTTATGGCTTCGCCCTTTTTAGGTTTAGAGGGTTTTTCCAGAGGTTATTGGTTGGAGAGAACTCCGTTGCGGAAGACAAAGATCCCGTCGAGGCGTTTACCGGCCGCCAGGGGGGCCCCGTCGGATTTGGAAACAAGGAACTGGATGGTCGGGTCGGCCTTCAGGGTCATCTGGAGCCAGAACTCGCTTGGGTTGGGAGAGCCATAGGCGTCGGCCTGGCTGTTGAAAAGTTCGTTGAGAATGCCACCTCTGTAGTAACCTTGACTGGTCAATGGGGCTAAATCGGTGAGGGTCAACTGGTCGACGCCGCTGGAGGTCGGATATTCGGTTCGGTCCTGGTAATAGTACTCGAAAGCGTTGTAGAGTTCGCGACACTCGCTGAGGGCTACGGCGTAGTGCGCTCTTCCCCGGTGGTGGCTGTAAACGGGGATAGCGATGGTCGCAACAATCGCTATGATTACAATGACGATAAGAATCTCGACCAATGTGAAACCGCGATTTCCCAAGGCAACCTCCCTGTGAGGGTTCTTTTGTTAGGAAAAAGCAAGAAACGTGCCTTGAGATGTGGAAGCGTTTTTCTCAGTGGTCTTTCGGTGGGAGGGCGCCAAAAAGCTCCGCTGATGCAGGGTCTTCCGAGCTTTGGATGGGGGGTGCCGGCAGGGATCGCGCGACGGGACTGAATCTAAACCCTATGATAGAGCGCCATGATATTGGCAGGTCGGAGGGAAGGGTTTGACGCGAGAAGGGGAAAGCGTAAGCTCAGTCCTTCCCTTTCAGGTGGTCAAGAAAGGCATTGGCCAGGGGGGAGAGCTGCCGGTTTTTTCTCTGGATAAGGTAGAAGGGCCTCCGGATGCGAAGCCCCTCAAGGGGGAGGGCGGTCAGGGTTCCCTGCCGGAGGTCCTCGGCGACGGCGAGGGAGGAGAGGATCGAAATGCCGATACGGGCCTTGATCCCCTGGCGAACTGCTTCGGTACTCC
>JBFHXN010000371.1:0-3423 GCA_041598955.1 Desulfuromonadales bacterium
ATCGGCGACGGAGAGGCGCTCGAAATCGACCTCGTGAAAGACCTCCGCGGGGCTCTCCCTGAGGATCCGCCGGAAGGCCTCCACCAGCTCGAAGAGCCCCACGGCCTCGATTCCGGCCTCCTCGGAGGCCTCCATGTCGGGCTCGGGACAGGGGCGGCCGAAGACCTCGCGCCCGAGCTGGGGCAGCGCCTCCAGGGTCTCGGCGGCCTCCTTGTATTTCTTGTACTCGAGCAGCCGTCTGATCAGCTCGGCCCGGGGGTCCTCCTCCTCCATCTCATCCTCTTCCTCGACCTCGGACGGGGGGAGAAGCTGGCGGGACTTGATCTGCAGAAGGGTGGCCGCCATGAGCAGGAAGTCCCCGGCCACCTCGAGGTTGAGGTGCTTCATGCCGTCGAGGATGGCCAGGTACTGGTCGGTGATGGAACAGAGCTGGATATCGTAAATATCCAGCTCATTCTTCTTGATGAGGTGAAGCAGCAGGTCGAGGGGACCTTCGAACTGGTCGAGCTTGATGTCGATGGTCATGGCGGCGGGTCAACGTCCCAGGAGAAAGGGGATGACCTGGTGGACCAGGGGCATGTTGGCGCCCGCGAGTACTGAGACCAGGAAAAGGATCGCCGGCTCCAGGACGACCCTCCAGAGATCGGTGAAGAAAATCAGGAAGATGAGCAGGATCAGACCGAAGGGCTCGAAACGGGCGAGCAGACCGGCGTGGCGTTCGGGCAGCAGGCTGGAGAGGGCACGCCCCCCGTCGAGGGGGGGGATGGGAAGCAGGTTGAAGGCGCCCAAGATCACGTTGACGTAGAGGCTGAAGGCCGCCATCAGCTTGAGCGGGACGATGACCATGGAGACATGGGCCATCTCCGCCCCCAGCAGAGAGTCGAGCAGCACCAGGCCCTTCAGGATGGCGGCGGAGAGGGCGGCCAGCATCAGGCTGGTCAGGGGCCCGGCGAGGGCGACCCAGGCCATGTCCCGACGGGGATGGCCGAGGTTGCTGGCGTTGATGGGCATGGGCCGGGCCCATCCGAAGGCGAAGATGAGCACGGCCAGGGTGCCGATGGGGTCGAGATGACGCAGGGGATTGAGGGTCAGCCGCCCGAGGAGGCGGGCCGTGGGGTCCCCCAGTTTGTCGGCGACGTAGCCGTGGGCCACCTCGTGCAGGGTGACCGCCAGCAGGGCCGGCGCCAGAATGACCGATATCTGGGTGAGAATCGTTTCCATGCCCCTCGTTCACCGGGTCGAAAAAGCCTTGGCCTTTTTAGCAGATGACCGGGGGCAAGTCAACGAACACCGACGGGGCCAGGGAACGGCTGATATGGCTCACCGGCGCCTGGAGGGGGAGCTCATATGCTTCTTGCGCACCAGGGCCTCCTCCTCGGAGCGGCTTCCCACCTTCCCGTCGAGCCGGGCCGCCAGCAGCTCGGCCAGAACCTCCTTCAACACCGGCCCCGGAACAAGGCCCAGGGCCAGCAGATCTTTGCCGCCCAGGGCCGGCCTCACTTCCCGCAGATGGGTGATGAACTGGGAGACCCACCGCCTCACCTCCTCCCGAACCGTGCGGGCCATAAGGTAGAGCAGGATTTCCTCGGAAAACCCCTGGAGCCAGCCGTGGATCTCGCTCGCCCTCGGGGGGCGTTTCCGGGCGGCGCGCCGCTCCATGACCGAGAGGGTGCGGTGGGCCTCCTCCCGCTCCCCGAGATAGAGCCCCCGGTAGCGGGTCGGGATCTGGAGCCGGGCGCAGACCCCGGTCAGGGCGTCGTTATCGAGGCTCTCGAAGAGACAGAGGGAGTAGACCACCCACCGCCGGCACTCTTTTCCGGTGTAGAGCAGGTCATGCCAGTGAAGGGCGCGGTCCGCCTGGTCGAAGAGCCTCCCCGTCGTCTCCCGGACCTTGAGGGCCGGATGGATGCACTTGAGCAGGTCGAGCTCGGCCATCCGGGCAGCGGCCCTGAAAGGAGCGTGCTCCTTGAGGATAATGCTCAGCTCGTTGAAGAGCCGCGGCCCCCGGACCCGTTCGAGAAAGCCCATCCGGACGGCGCTCTTGAGCAGCTGCTCGGTCTGCATCCCCAGCCGGAAATCGAGGCGCTGCTCGAAGCGCACCGCCCGGAACATGCGGGTGGGGTCTTCGACAAAGCTCAGGTTGTGCAACACCCGGATGGCCTGCTCCCGCAGGTCGCGCTGGGCGCCGAAGAAATCGAGCAGCTCGCCGAAACGCTCGCCGTCGAGGGAAAGGGCCAGGGTATTGATGGTAAAGTCCCGGCGATAGAGGTCGTGCCGGAGGGAGGCCCCCTCGACGGTCGGGAGGGCGCCCGGGGCCAGGTAGTACTCCCGGCGGGTGGAGGCGACGTCGACCTTGAAGCCGTCGGGGAAGATGATCACCGCGGTGCCGAACTTGCGGTGGGTCCGCACCCGGCTGTCGGTGCGCCTGGCGTACTCCACGGCGAAGGCGATGCCGTCCCCCTCGACCACAATGTCGACGTCGAGATTCTCCTTCTGCAGGAGCAGGTCCCGGAGAAAGCCTCCCACGGCGTAGACCTTGAGGCCGAGGGAGGCCCCAACCTCCCCCATCTCCCTCAGCATGGCGAGGATGGGGCCGGGGAGGCGCTCCTTCATCAGCCGCGCAATGTCCTTGCGCTTCAGGGTCAGGGTCTGGGCCGAGGGCTCCTCGGCCAGCACCCGGCGGCTCTGTCGGGCCCCGGCGGCGAGATGCCTCAGCAGGTCGGTGCGGGAGACCACCCCCACCAGGCGGCCGTCCTCGAGAACGGGCACCAGGCGCTGGTTCCGGTCGACGATCAGCTCCTGCAGCTCGTCGATAGCCGTGGCGGGAGTGGCCGTCGAGGGATCGGCGAACATGTACTCGGAAACAGGAAGATCGCCCAGACCATGGTGAGCGGCCCTCTCCACCACCTGCCGGGAGATCAGACCGACAACCTTCTCCGCTTCCACCACCGGGGCGGCGCTGATGTTGTAGCGGGTGAGAAACTCACGGGCCCTTGCGATGGAGGTGGCCCGGGGGATGGCCTTGGCCGGGGTCGACATGAGGCGCCCCGCGTCGAGGGCCGGCCTCACGTGGCGGCGCAGTGCCTCGGGAAGGCGATCGAGAACCTGAACCAGGGTCAGGTCGCGCACCGTTCCGGCTGCGGCGAAGGCGTGGCCGCCGCCGCCGAATTCCCCCAGGATCTCCCCGACATGGACCTCCGGCAGGCGGGATCTTCCCACCAAAAAGATCCGGTCCCCCATCCGCACCGCCACGATGAGGACGTCAAGGTTTTCCATGTCCTTGAGCTTGTGGGCGAGCACGGCCAGGTCGGCCACGTAGTGATCGATGGCGGCGTGGGCGATGCAGACGTCGATGCCGTGGACGTTGAGATAGCTGCGGGATTCGATCAGGCTGTGGAGCAGAGCCACCTGGGCGGAGGTGAG
>JBFHXN010000372.1:0-3388 GCA_041598955.1 Desulfuromonadales bacterium
GAAGAGGATGCCGAGGCGATCCTCGAGCGGATGGACCCCGACGATGCCCAGGAGGCCCGGCAGTTCATGGCCTACCCCCCGGATACGGCGGGGGGCCTGATGATTTCGGAGTATCTGAGTTTTCCGGCGGGGAACACCATCGCCGAGGTCCTCAAAGACCTCCAGGACAACCGGGAGACCTATGCCGGTTATCACGTGCAGTATTTCTATGTCACCGATGCCGACGGACGCCTGATCGGGGTGCTGCGCATGCACGACCTGCTTTTTCCCAAGCGGAGCGCCACCCTGGAGAGCCTCATGATTCGCAACCCCCTGAAGCTTCCCGTTGAAAGCCGGCTGGACGTGTTGCGGGAGTTTTTCGATGACCATGACCTCTTCGGCGCCCCCGTCGTCGACGGGGAGGGGCGCCTGGTCGGAGTGGTTCTTCCCGAATCGGTCGAAGAGGCCCGCAGGGAGCGGACGGTCAAGCAGTTTCTCGGGTTGAGCGGGATCATCGGCGGCGAGGAATTCCGGACCATGCCCCTGCTCAACCGCTCGGGCCGGCGGCTCTCCTGGCTGAGTCTCAACATCGTGCTCAACATTCTCGCGGCCAGCGTCATCGCCCTCTACCAGGACACCCTCGCCGCGGCGATCACCCTGGCGGTCTTTCTCCCCATGGTCAGCGACATGAGCGGCTGCAGCGGCAATCAGGCCGTCGCCGTGAGCATGCGGGAGCTCTCCCTGGGGCTGGTGAGGCCCAACGAACTGCTGCGGGTCATGAGGAAGGAGGCTTTCCTGGGGATGCTGAACGGGCTGGCGCTGGGGGTTCTGCTGGGAGGGGTGGCTTTTCTCTGGAAGGGCAATCCCTACCTCGGCCTTGTGGTCGGCGGGGCCCTGGCGGCGAACACCGTCGTGGCCGTGACCCTTGGAGGACTTCTGCCGCTGCTGCTCAAGCGTCTCAGGATGGATCCGGCGCTGGTATCGGGCCCCCTGCTGACCACGGTGACCGACATGTGCGGTTTTTTCTTCGTACTCAGCTTTGCCAGCGCCATCCTGCCGAGGCTGGCCTAGCAGATCCAATCAGGGGACGAGGGTCGAGGCCCATGAATCGGACGGCGACCATCGAACCATGCCCGATTCCCCCTGACGGGCAGCCCCCTTGCAGATCCCACCCCACGGAGCCCCCATGGCCTACGACACCATCGACGATGCCTTTCACTATGTCAGCGACGCCCAGCCCGGGGAGCGGGGGGCGGTGGTCCACCGGGCCACAGGCCAGGTCTTTCTCGCCTCCCTCAAGGCCGGCTACGACGACCGGCCGGCGGGGTCTGAGACCGACCCCGACTACGTCGCCATCCCCCACCGCACGGAGCTCGATCCGGGCATGCCCCTGATGCTGGAGTTCATCCGGAGCCATTGCCCGGCGCAGCTGACGCGGGTTGAGGCGCTCTTTGCGCGCCCCGGTGCCTTTCGCAACGTCAAGGATCTGCTGCGCCGCCGGCATCTGCTGGAGAGCTGGCAGGTCTTTGAATCCCGGCGGCTCGAGGAACTGCTGCGCCAGTGGTGCGCTGAGCAGGGGCTGCCGGTGTAGTTCAAGAGCATCTCAATCCCAGTAATTTCCATGCCACGGGCTGGGAGGGTGTCCTCAGCGGAGAATCCTGCCTTAACTATTCTCTTGGGAATGCCTCCAAAGGGGGGCCCAAAGAAAAAGGCGACCACGGGGGGTCGCCTTTTTCCAAAGAGGCAGGACAACGTTGCAGGCCGGTCGGCCTAGAGGGTTTTACTGATCGCACTGTTGTAGAAATCGTCCGAAACAAACTCCTGGGTGGCTTGGTTGAGGGCCTTAGTCAGAGCTTCACGAACGATTCGTTCGTACTCACCGGTGGCTCCGACCCAGAGAACCCTCTTTTCGGACCCCTCAATCGTCTTTTCCCAAAGAACCTTCTTGTCCACTGGGTTGGTCGCCTTCACGTTCACCACTACCCTGTGCCAGACCGCCATGTAGAGGTCCATCCAAAAGGTCACGACCTCACCCTCAATGATAGTGTCGAACTTGCCTTTCGGAGCGGTTCCGCCCGCTGCAGACTCGTCGAGCACGGCGTTGTAGCCAGCGTCCCGCAGCGCCTCGACGAAATACTTGGTGAGCAGCTCGTCAAGCTTAACATCCTTGCGCGTGGCCACGTGTCCAAGAACCATTCCGAAACCGTTGCGCTTGTTACCGATGTATTGTTTGTTCTCGCGCTTGTCGACAAAGGGCTTGACCAGTACGTCCCCCTGGCGCTTCTGCTCGATGGTCTCCAGTGGTGAGTGCGAAACCGCCAGTAACGTTGTACCCGTTGCGCAGCCCGATGAAATAATTGCCAACGCTGCAATCAGGCAATATCCCAAGCCCTTCAATAGATGATTCGTCATTCTTCCCTCCTGTTTTGGTCATGATATTATTTTAACCCCAATGCGGTGCTATCTTAGACCATCGACAGAAGAATGCAATCACAAATTAAGGCCTGTCGGTAGGGCAATGTAGAGCAATTACCGCATGGGCGGAATGGCAAGCTCTCCCGGATTCGTTACGACTGCCCCTCTTTGGCCGTCGCCTCCTTCGGGTAGAGGCGGCCGGTGGTCGCGAGCTTGTCGCCAACAAAGGTGCCTCCGGGGGCTGCGTAGCGGTAACGGACGACGGACCTTAAAAAGAGGTCCCCTTCGAAATGGCGCTCGGCGACGACCTCGCTGACCTCGATCAGCGCAGGGCTCTGGGGCCAGATGGCCGCGGCCCGGTGGCGCTGCAGGGCGAAGAGTCCGACACCGACCGGCAGGGCCCCGCACAAAAGTATGACGCAGGCGAAAAGAGCACCGAAGAGAAAGGCGGCGTTCTGAAAAATTTCGGCCGTGGATGATTCCCCTAGAGGGCGGCTTCCGTAACCTGGTCCCGTCCCCGACTTTTCTTAGGTCCTACCCGCCCCGGATCGCATCCAAAACCTTCGCCTCATCGGGAAAGGTGCCGGTCTCTTTTTTGGAATAGACGAGCCTTCCCTCCGCGACAACCTCGAAGACCCCTCCGCTCGACTCGATCAGCTTCACCTCTCCGTTTAAATCCTTTTTGATCCTCCCCGCCAGACTGGCGGCCCGATCCCGATAGCCTCACTGGTTGCAGTATTCGATGGTGACACGCATGGTGACCTCCTCCCTTACGGATGTGGGTTGAAAGGGTCCGAGCGACCGAAATCAGTCTGCTGGATCACCGAAATCCCTGGCTCCCCCTCTTGGACTCTTCAAAGTCCCAGATCCCCCGCCACTTCCTGCATGGCCCTCAGGCAGAGCTCGCAGAACTCCTCCAGGGGGATGCCGATCTTCTCGCACTCGGCAATGATCTCCCGGTCGGCGCCGGCGGCGAACTGCCGCTCCTTGTAGC
>JBFHXN010000373.1:0-3367 GCA_041598955.1 Desulfuromonadales bacterium
ACCAAGTCACGAAGAAAAACGCTTGGACTCCTGAAACCCTTGAATCAGCGGCCCAATCAGGTCTCTTGTTCCTGATTCTACCTTGGTGCCTCCGTGGCCAATTCCTTTCGAGGCATGACTCCGCTCTTCATCGATCCTTGATTACAGGTAATCGAGGATCGAGAGCTTGGATATCCGTGCCGTCACGTTCAGCGCCGCCTCGAAGGCGCTCTCCTGCTGGGTAATGCGGGAGAGGGTCTCGAGGATGTCGGCCTCCTCGTAGCGGGCCAGGACCCCTTCCATGTCGGTCTGGGCCGCGGCGAGGCGCTCCCGGGAACTCTCCAGGCGCGCCCCCGTGAGACCGAGGGTCCCCCGCAGGGTGCGGGCCTGGTCGGCCCCCCGGTCGAGATCCCCCAGGCGGGCCTGGACTCCGGCCGGGTCGTTGGCCCTCAGGGCCTGCTCCAGACCGGCCAGGGTGGCGAAGAGATCGGTCCCCCCAGCGTCGGTCGCCCCGTCGCCGTCGGCATCACCGAGAAAAAGCGCGCTCCCCGAGAGGTTCACCGCCACCCGCTCGCCGGGTCCGACCTCGAGCTGCACCACTCCCTGGTCTCCCGAATAGAGGACGGGACGGGGGTCGAGGAGGGGATCGTAGGCGGGGTTGGCTGCGAAAGGGGGAGCGTTCTCCCGAAATCCTGCGAAGAGGTGGCGGCCGAGATCCTGGGCGTTGGCCGCCCCGAGCAGCTGCTGCCGCAACTCGCTCACCTCGGCGGCGAGCATCTGCCGGTCCTGGGCGTTGAGGATGCCGTTGCCGGCCTGGATGGCGAGCTCCTTGGCCCTGACCATCACGTTCTCCACCGTCTCGAGCTGAGTGTCGGCGGCCTGCAGCCTGTCGAGACCGGTTTCGATGGTCTTTCTATGGCGCTCCGTGGTCCGGATCTGCGCCCGCTCGGCCAGCACCGGGCGCACCGCCGTCGGATCGTCGGAGGGGCGGTTGAGCCGCTTGCCCGTCGCCGCCGTCGTGCGCAGATCGGAGAGGTCGTTCCCCTGCCGCTGCAGGTTCTGCATCATCGTCCGATAGGTCGCCGCCTGGGTCGCTTTCATGACTTACCTCTTGAGGGAGATGATGCTTTCCATCATCTCGTCGATGGTCGCGAGAAACTTGGCCGAGGCCTCGAAATTGCGCTGGAAGCGAAGAAGGTTCACCATCTCCTCCTCCAGGGAGACACCCACGGTGCCGTCGCGCAGATTGCGCAGCTGCAGCAGGGCGTCCTCGTTTCCGGCGGAGGCGAGGCGGTTCTGGTTGACCTCCCCTCCGACCCGGGCGGCCATTTCGGCGTAGAAGTCGCCGAAGGTGGCACTCCCTCCGACCAGGGGGGCCCCTTCCAGGGCCGTCATCCGCAGGGCGCCGCCGTTGTCCCCCGCTGCCGCGCTGTCCCCGGCGGCCACCTGGGCCGCTCCGGTCAGGGCGACGGCGAGGCTGCGGCTCGCTCCGGGCTCCCCGGCCAGGGGAGCGAAGAAAGCGCGTCCCCCCACCCCGTCGGAGCCGACGCCGGCGGCATGCTCGGCGTCGACGGCCGAGGCGAAGGCGAAGGCGAGCTTGTCGAGATCGGCCTGCAGGGAGGGGATGAACTGGTCCCGCAGTTCCAGGAGCCCGTGGATCTCTCCCCCCACGGTCTTGGCCGGGGGAAAGGTGGCGATCCGGCTCCCCCCCATCTCCAGGGTGACGGAGAGGTCCCCGCCGACGGTGGACCCCACCAGCCGGGCGGCCTGGTTCCCCTGCACCAGCGGCTGGCCGCCGGGGAGGAAGACGTCGACCATGCCGTCCTGCCGCTCGTAGTAGCGGGCCCCCAACCCCTGGGAGAGCTCCTCGAGAAGCTGGTCCCGGCGGTCCCGGTCCGAAGGGGCGCTGATCCCCTGCATCTCGATCTGCCGGATCCGGTCGTTGAGGGCCGCAAGCTCCTTTATTTTCTGGTTCAGGGGAGCGAGCTTCCCCTCCATCGTCTGATTGAGGCTCTGCCGGGCGTTTTCGAGATCATCGGCCATCCCCTGGAATGCCCGGGTCACCGCCGCGCCCCTCTCCAGCACCTGCTGGCGCTCCACGACCCCCGCGGGGTTGGCCGAGAGCTCCTGCCAGGCATCGAAGAACCGGCCGATCTCCCCCGCCAGGGCGCTCTCGCCGACGGAGAAGATCCGCTCCACCTCGGCCAGGGGGATGCTTCTGGCGCTCTGCTCCCCGAGATCGCCGGCCTTGGCCTGAACCTGCCGGGTGAGGAAGCTGTCCGTCGCCCGGGCCACGTCGTCGACCCTCACTCCCTGGCCGACGAACATCTCCCCCATCTTCACCGAGGGGACCGGGGAGATGACGGCCGTCTGCCGGGAATAACCGGGGGTGTTGACGTTGGCGATGTTGTTGCCGGTGACCTCGATCGCCTTCTGGGAGGCGAGCAGGCTGCTTTTGCCGGCGTTGAGCCCGGAGAGAAGGCCGCCCATGTCACACCCTCCCTGAAAGAATCAGCCCGCCGCCCGAAGGCCGGGGGGAGCTCCCCCGCGCCCCGTAGCCGGGGGGGGTGGCCTGCAGGCCGAGAAACTCCATGGTGGAGCGGATGAATCCGAGGGCCGACCAGAAGAGGTAGGCGTTGCGACGGTTTTCTTCCCTCACCCGCGCGGCCAGTTCCTTGAGCTCGGGGGCCGACTCCCCCTGGACGGCCTCGCCCAGGGCGCCCAGGAGCGCCTCTTTCTCCGTTTGCAGGGCGCCCAGGGCCTCGATGTCGAGGGACTTGGCGAGCTCCCGCTCCCGAAGAATGAGCTGAAGCAGCTCTTCGAGCTGACGGCGCAGGGCGGAAGCGCTCATCTCAGCGCTCCTCGGCCAGGCGGCGCACCAGGCTCTCGGCGACCTTCTGGGGATCGGGGCGATAGGTCCCCGCCTCGATCTCGGCCTTGAGCTGGGCGACCCGGGCGGCGCGCTCGGGGTCGGCGGCGGGAGCCGCTTCCCTGACGCGGGTGGCCTGCTGCAGGGCCGAGGAGAAGTCGACGCGGTCCGTCGCGGCGGCCTTCCCATCTTCCCTGGCGGTCACCACCTTGCGGGAGCGCTGGATCTCCGGAAGAGGTGCGATTCCCTTGTCACCGTTGATTTTGTTGGTCATGGCGGTCACCTGTTTGAAGTCATTTGGTGGCCGGGAGGAAGAAGGGGTGAAAACCGGCCTTGGGACTCTTATCGGCCGGGGGGGCAGGGAAGTTTAGGAAAAAATCGGATTTTTTTCCGGGCCAAGGATCGACGAAAAAGAACCTCCCCGCCCCTGGCGGGAGGGGATTGAGGGGAGGGGGGCTATCGGGACCGGCGGACGCCCTCACCCCGGCCCTCTCCCGTCGCGGGAGAGGGGGAAAATAC
>JBFHXN010000374.1:0-3351 GCA_041598955.1 Desulfuromonadales bacterium
ATGCGCAGGCACCCGACCTTCGCCTTCCGGCTGCTCTCCCCCATCGCCCACCTCCGGCAGGCCCTCGACATCCCCTACTGTCACCATGAGAAATGGGACGGCACCGGCTACCCCCGGGGACTCAAGGGGGAGCAGATCCCCCTGGCGGCGCGCATCTTCGCCGTTATCGACGTCTGGGACGCCCTGACTTCGGATCGCCCCTACCGCAAGGCTTGGACCGCGGAGGAGGCCCTCGCCCTCATCGGGACCGAGGCAGGCCGGCACTTCGATCCCGAGGTGGTCGAGACCTTCCTCTCCCTTCGGGCCCGGGATCCGGAGGGTAACTTCCTTGACGGAGGGGATCGCCATGGGTCGTAACCTCTCCCGGCTCTTCACGGCGGTCCTGGTCCTGGCCTACCTGGCGGCCTCCGCCGTCGCCGTCCTTTTTCTCAACAGCGATCTGCGCCGGCAGGCCCTGCGCCACTCGGAGGAGAAGGCACAGCTCCTGCTCGATCGCAACCTCGCCACTCACACCTATTTCAGCCACACCCTCAAACCGAAGGTCTTCCAACTGCTGGAAAAGGCCCAAGAGGATCGGGCCTATTTCGAGCCCGCATGGATGTCCTCCACCTTTGCGGTGCGTCACATCGAAGGACATTTCCGCCAGCTCTCGGGTCTCGGATACATCTACAAGGAGTGCGCCTCCAACGCCAGGAGCCCCGAGAACGAGGCCGACGACTACGAGCGATCCTTCATCGAAGCCCTCAACCTCGACCCCGCCCTGCAGCGGAAAACCAGCATCAGGGTGATCGACGGATCTCCCTACCTGACCGTGCTGCGCCGGGGGGAGACGCTGGAGGAGACCTGCCTGCGCTGCCACAGCACCCCCGATGCCGCCCCCGGGGGATTGGTGGAGGCCTATGGGGATGCGCGCAGCTTCGGACGCCACACCGGGGAGGTGATCTCCGCCATCTCGATCCGGATCCCCCTGGCCGAGGCCTACAGGGCCGCCAACGCGACGAGCCTTCGGCTCTCGGCCGCTCTCCTGGCGATCCTCGGTGCCCTGCTGGTCGTTCATTCCCTGCTGAACCGAAAGCTGGTCTTCTCCCCCCTCGCCCGCCTCAGGGAGCAGGCGCGGCTGATCGGCGCCTCCCCCGGAAGGCTGGGGGAGCAGATCCCCCGGCCATGGGGAGAGGAGCTTCGGGAAGTGGCCGAGGCCCTCAACGCCATGTCCCGCAGCCTGGGTGAGCACCACTCGCGGCTGGAGGAAACGGTCGCGCACCGGACCGCCGAACTCAACCGGGCGGTCGAGGCCCTGGAAGAGGATATCGCCAAGCGGCGCGCCGCCGAGACTACGCTGGAAAAGGTGCGCCACCAGACCAAGCAGATTCTCGACACCGCCGCCGACGGCATCTTCGGCCTCGACCGTCAGGGGGATACAATTTTCGTCAATCCGGCCGCCGAGAGGCTGCTGGGATGGCGTGCGGAGGAGCTCGAGGGGGCCTCCCATCACGACCGGATTCACCACACCCGCCCCGACGGCACCCCCTACCCCTGGCAGGAGTGTCCCATCCGGCAGGCCATGGACCAGGGGGAGGTCCGTCAGGTGAGCGGTGAGTATTTCTGGGGGAGGGACGGCAAGGCCATTCCGGTGGAGTACCTCTGCTCCCCCATCCGGGAGGGGGAGATTGTGACGGGAGCGGTGGTCACCTTCCGGGACATCACCGAGAGACGACGGACAGAGGAGAGAATCCGCCATCTGGCTTTTTTCGATCAGCTCACGGGCCTCCCCAACCGCCAGCTCTTCCAGGACCGTCTGAGCCAGGCCCTGGCCAAGGCCCAAAGGTCTGGCGAACAGCTCGCGGTGCTCTTTCTCGACCTCAACGGCTTCAAGAGGGTCAACGACCGCTTCGGCCATGCCGGCGGCGACCAGTACCTGCAGCTCACCGCCGGACGCCTGCTCGACAGCTGCCGGCAGAGCGACTCTCTGGCCCGCTTCGCCGGGGATGAGTTCGTCTTTTTCGGCACCGTGAAGGGGAGAGAGGATTCCTCCCGGATCGCCCGGAAAATGCTCTCCACCCTCGCCGAACCGGTGATGCTGGAGGCAGGGGAAGCCTCCTGCGGTGGCAGCATCGGTATCGCTACTTACCCCCGAGACGGCGCCGAGATAGAAACCCTTCTGACCGCCGCCGACCAGGCCATGTACCGGGCGAAGGCCGCAGGGAAAAACACCTTCCGCTTCGCTTCGGAGGGAAATGACGACTAACCTGCATCAGCGGCTCAAAAGGACCTTCCCCACGACCTCCCCACGGGCATCCATCAGCCGCCATCCTTTGCCGGTTTCGAAGAGGGCCGTGTCGGCCCCGACCTGCTCCATGGCGCCGACGAACCCCTGAATCCCCGCCACCTTCAGGACCGGGCCCCCGTTACCCTCTCCGGGGAGGGCCCAGGGGTTGAAGACCAGAAAGCCCGCCAGCATCAATCCGACCAATCCCACGATTCCAGCCGTCCGTTCCATAAGACTCCCTCCTTTTCCCGCCGGGATGACGTCCCCGACGAACCAGGTCCCTAAGGTTTGAATTCGATGCTGAAGGGAACGAAGACGCTCCCTTCGGTGACATAGCGCTCATCTTCTTCCCGCACGAAGAGGTAGACCCATCCGCCGGGCACCCGGATGACATCCACCCCGGGGAGGACATTCCGTTCGTCGTGCAGGCCGAGCTGATAAAGGGTCTCCGCGGTGACCGCATTCTTCCGGTTGGACATGGGCTCCTCCTGAGTGGCTCTGGGGCTCCGTTGGCGGGCCGCCTTCTTGCCCTCTTCCTATCTCAAGGACCATGCCTGTCGGACCGGGCATGCCGCAGGAGTCGGGCCGGATCTCCGGAGAGGCCGCGGCGGATCAGGAGGGAGTCGAAATTGTCCTGTTTTTTCGATGCGTTGGAAGGCTGGCTCTGGGGAGAAAGGGCCGTAAAATATCGCAGGGAGGCTCTGGGGGAGGGCGTCGGAAGAGGGGGCGAGGAGGGCGCGGCACGCTTGTGTGCCAGGCTCCTCCCGTGCCTTGGCACAAAGGGGAAGCCCGGGCGAGGCGGGGAGCGACAGGGGGATAACAAAAAACCGGGGGCAGGGATGATTCCCTGCCCCCGGTCGGTGATGAGGGGATTGAGAGAGATGAGGGGGGCGGTCCCCCCCGGGGCTCATTCCTCGTAGACCAGAACCCTGACCAGACCGATGGTCGCTCCACCTTCAACGGTCGTGGAGTCGCTGACCGAAATCACCTTCCGGATCCCCTTCTCGCGAATGAAGGCGTTGATGCGGGCATCGAGATCGTCCAGTTCCCGGTGAGCCTTGAAGGGCTGCAGCGGTTCTCCAAAG
>JBFHXN010000375.1:0-3312 GCA_041598955.1 Desulfuromonadales bacterium
CCATGGCCCCGTCGCCGACCAGCACTTCATCGGCGAGGCGCTCGAGGAAAAGGCGGCTGCGGGGGGGATAGTTCATGGCGGTCGGAGATTGGGCCAAGAGAGGCTGCTTCCAGTCTGGGGGTGGTGAAGGGGCCGCGGGGATGGACGGTTAGAAATGGACCATCCAAAAACGATGCGCCCCCCGCAAGGCCCATTCCCGGATATCCGGAAGGGGGCCCCGCAGGGAATGGTCAAATCAGGGGCCTCGGCCCCCTCCAGACGGGAGGAGACTGTTTCACCCCTGCTCCCGCAGGATGGCCGTATAGAAGAGGTGCCCCTCGGATTCGGCCACCGAGAGGGAGAGCTCGGCGGTGAACTTCGTTCCGTCCCGGCGCAGGGCCGGGAGCCGGTGAACCTTCTGCATCAGGGCTCCGGCATGGTGCTTGAGGTACTCCTCCACCTCCTGCCCGCGAAGGGAATCGCACTCCTCGTGGATCATCCGGGAGATGGAAAGTCCCAGGGCCTCGCGCTTGCTGTATCCGAACATCCGCTCGGCCTGGCGGTTGAAGAGGATGATCTGGCCGTTGGCCAGGAAGGAGACGATGGCGTCGCGGGCCGTCTCGGTGAGCACCCGGTATCTCTTCTCCGACTCCTCGAGGTGTTCGGTTTTCTCCCTCAGGTGCTCCATCATTTCGTTGAAACCCTCGATGAGGGTCCCGATTTCGTCCCGCCCGCGGTGGGGGATGCGCTGCTCGAAACGCCCCGTGCGAACGATTTCGCCGATGGCCTCCCCGAGCCTCCCGAGGGGGCCGGTGACGGTCACGCGGGTGAGCAGCCCGAGGAAGGTCACCAGCGCCAGGAAAATGCCCCCCGTGATCAGCAGATCGTCGCGCAGGTTGGCATAGATCCGCTCATAGAGGGCGGCCATGGGGATGGAGACGGAGGCCGCGCCGATCACCTCCCCGACCTTGTAGTGATAGGCCTGGTCCGTCGCCTCGGGAAAGAGCTTTTTGATATAGTCGGGGGCCTTTGCGGGGTCGCCATGGCACTCCAGGCAGCTCTGGTCGGCGGCGAAGGCGTGCAGATAACGAAAGACGGGCTCCCCCTCCAGGGAGGTGATGGCGAAGTACTCCCGGCGATCCGGGTCGCCGAGGAAGACCTCAAGGGCCTCGGCCTCGAAGAGGTCGGGGGCGTTCATGGGATTGCGGTAGCGGTTGGAGGTCTGGCGGATGCGGTAGCCGAGATCCTCGGCGACGCTTGCCCCGATGCGGGTGGAGGCCACCACGGGGATGAGCCCGTAGCGCTCCTCGGAGAGGGGAATGCGGCCGGCGACGAGCTGGTCGGAGATGTACTCGCGGGCTCGGATCGCCTCGAAGGCGACGATCCGGGCCTTTTCCACGGCCTCCTGGAGGATGAAGGCCTTCTGCTGGCGGTAGTTGAGAAGGGCCGAGAGGGCGAAAAAGACGAGGAGGATGACAACGACGATCAGGTTGATTTTGGCCAGCAGCCCGAGGCTGCGCGATGGATTCATGGCGTCGATGTCCCTCCTGGCGGCAGTGCCCTTCATTCTATCGGCAAAGCTCAGCGATGCAAGATTCTCGGGTCCCTGTCGGCCTGGCTCTGGAGGATGGCGCGATCCAGGAACTGGCTCAGGATGGCCCCCGTCAACCCCCAGATCTCCCGGGGGCCGACGGCGTAGAAGCAGACCGGGTAGCTCCGGCCCCGGTGGCTCCAGTCCTCCTCGCGGTAGACGGCCGGGTCGAGCAAAGTCCTCAGGGGGACCTCCAGGACCTCGGCGATCTCCCCCCGGTTGACCCGGAAGGGATAGGGGAAGGGGATGGCGCCGACGTATGGGACGACCCGGAAACCGTGAACCGACTCGAACTCGTCCAGCCTCCCCAGCACGTCGACGTCGGCCCGGGCGATCCCCATCTCCTCCTCGGTCTCCCGCAGGGCGGTGGCGAGGAGATCGGGATCCTCCGAATGTCTGACCCCGCCCGGGAAGGACACCTCCCCCCGGTGGTGAGGCAGATGCTCCGTGCGCAGGGTGAGAAGTAGATGATCCTCACCCTCCTTGGAAAAGAGGGGGATCAAAACCGCGGCGGGTCGCAGCCCGCTCTCGGAAAGGGAACGGGCCGGATGGCGGGCGAGGGCCCTGCGCACCTCTTCCCGGTCGAGCATCAGACCTCCAGGGAAACCGCCCGGGAGCGCAGCTGCGCGATGGTGGCGGCGTAATCCGAGGTTCCGAAGACGGCGCTGCCGGCCACGAAAACGTCGGCGCCGGCCGCGGCGATGCGGCCGATGTTGTCGGTCTTCACACCGCCGTCCACCTCCAACTCCACGGAGAGGCCCCGCCGGTCGATCTCCCGCCGGAGGGCCTCGATTTTTCCAAGGCCCGAAGGGATGAAGCTCTGGCCGCCGAAACCGGGGTTGACGGTCATCACCAGGACGAGGTCGACCTCATCGAGGATGGTCTCCAGCACCGAGACGGGAGTGGCCGGATTGATGGAGACCCCGGCCTTCTTCCCCAGGGAACGGATCAGCTGCACCGTACGGTGCAGGTGAGGAGAGGCCTCCCAGTGAACGGTGAGGATGTCGGCCCCGGCCCGGACAAACTCGGGAATGTAGCGGTCGGGATGGGAAATCATCAGGTGCACGTCGAGGGGGAGAGGGGTGACCTTGCGCACCGCCTCGACCACCAGGGGGCCGATGGTGATGTTGGGGACGAAGTGGCCGTCCATGACATCGACGTGGATGTAGTCGGCCCCGCCCCGCTCGACGGCGCGGACCTCTTCGCCCAGGCGGGAGAAGTCGGCGGAGAGGATGGAAGGGGCGATCTTGATCATGGTCGGGCTCCTGTTTCAGGATCGGCCACGGAGGCCGGAACAACTAAAAAAAAGCTGGATTGTCGACCCCTTTGGCAGGGTGGGCACCAGGAGGAAGCTAACATCCCTGCGCGGGGAGTTCAATGGAAAAGAGATCCCTGGGCATCGGGCCCCGGTCCCCCTGGATTCAGCCCCGCCGCCGGAATCGGGCCGCAAAAAAGGCGTCCATGCCGTCATGACGATGGGGGAAGGTCCGCAGACACCCCTCGGCGTCCATAAGCTCGGCCCAACCCTCGGGGGCGGTCTCCCGGAGGTCGTCCCGGAGGAATTCCGGATGGGTCGCCAGAAACGCCTCCACCGCACCCGTCGTCTCCTCCGGGGTCAAGGTGCAGACGGCGTAAAGGAGAACCCCGCCCGGGCGGACCAGGGGGGCGACCTGCCCGAGAATGACCCCCTGCAGCCCGGCAAGCCGGCCGGGGTCTTCATCGCCGCGGCTCCAGCGGGTTTC
>JBFHXN010000376.1:0-3286 GCA_041598955.1 Desulfuromonadales bacterium
CCCGAGCCAACTTCATGATCGGCTCCCTGCCGGTGGTGGTTGACTCGAACATGGTCTCCATCGTCGTACGCACCCCTTCGACCCTGGAGTTTTTGACCTACGCACCCCTGGCCCCGGGGGGTCAACCGGTGCAGGTCGCCACGACGAGCTACCTCTCGTCCGGCGGCTTTCTCCCCCTGGCCGGGCCGTTGCCGCTGGGGGGGGTGACACCCCTCGACCTGACCAATCCGCTGCCGCTGGTGACCACCACCGTCTACCACGAAAACGAACCGATCTTCCTGCAGCTGACCGACCGGGACCAGAACCTCGACCCCACGCGGCGGGAAACGGTCGTGGTGACGCTGACTCTTGCGGGGGGGGAAGCCGAAACCCTCCAATTGACCGAGACAGGCCCCGACACCGGCGTCTTCGCCGGCTACATCCAGACCACGACCGCTCCGGCCATCCCCGGCGACGGGTGGCTGAGCGTCGCGCCGGAGTCGGCCATCGACGGCCATTACACCGACGTCATCGACGGCAGCGACATCTCCGTGGCCGCGGCCCTGATCGATCCCTTCGGCATGGTCTTCGACTCGGCCACCGGCCTTGCGGTCAGCGGCGCGACCGTCACCATCATCGACGTCGGCACCGGCCTGCCCGCCCTGGTCTACGGCGACGACGGCGTGAGCATCTTCCCCTCCTCGGTCACCACCGGGGGCACGGCCGTCGACAGCAGCGGCCGGACCTATGCTTTCCGCCCCGGCTATTACCGCTTCCCCTTCCTGCAGCCAGGTCTCTACCAGCTGGTCGTTTCGCCGCCGGCCGCATACCGCGCCCCATCCCAGGTTCCGACCTCGGCCCTTCAGGCCCTTCCCGGCGCCCCCTTTGCCATCGTCGCTCCGGGGTCGAGGGGAGAAGCCTTCACCCTCAATCCCGGGCCGGCGATCCACATCGACATCCCGATCGATCCTCTGCGCTCCATGCTCTATGTCACCAAGGCCGCCTCAAAGACGACGGCCGCCATCGGCGACGTTCTGCAGTACAAGGTCACCGTCGAGAACGCCTTCGCCTCCGATATCCCAGGGGTGACGATCGCCGACCGCCTGCCGGCCGGGTTCCGCTATCGCGGCGGCTCGGCCCGCCTCAACGGCATCCCAGCGGCCGACCCTGGGCTCTCGGCCGATGGCCGGACGCTGACCTTCGGCGTCGGCACCGTCGCTGCCGGAGAGACCGCCGCACTCACCTATGTGGTCGAGATCGGCGCCGGCACCCGGATGGGCAAGGCCGTCAACACCGCGGCCGCCACGGGCGCCGGGGGGGCCACCTCCAACACGGCCCGCGCCGAGGTCCTGGTCAAGGACGATCTCCTCGGTCACAAAACCACCATCGTCGGCCGGGTCTTCCCCCAGGGATGCGGAGAGGACCAGAGTGGCGACGGCGTCGCCGGGGTGCGCATCTACCTTGAGGACGGCACTTACGCCGTCACCGACAAGAGGGGGATGTATCACTTCGAAGGGCTCAAACCGGGAACCCACGTGGTCCAGCTCGACCGTGTGACGCTGCCGAAGGGCTACGAAGTGGTCGCCTGCGAAGAGAATGACCGCTTTGCCGGCACCCCTTATTCCCAGTTCGTCGACCTGCAGGGTGGTACCCTGTGGCGGGCCGACTTCTACGCCCAGGGGAAGCCTCCGGCACCCCCCGTCGAGGTCATGGGAAGCGTCGGCATCGAACTCTCCAGCGTTCTGGTCGGCGCCGACGGCCAGGTGCGGTACACCGTCGACCTGCAGGTGGGCGAGATCCCGCTGAGCAACCTGCGCCTGACCGTACTGCTGCCCGAGGGAACTCGATACGTCCAAGGGAGCAGCACCCTGGGCAGCGCCCCCCTGGCCGATCCGGAAGCCCATGAGAATGTCCTGACTTACCGCCTGGGGGATGCCGTCAAGGGCTGGCAGGGCTCCATCGAGCTCACCTCCCAGGTGGCTGCGGGGCAGCATGGGGAACTTGTGGCCAAGGCGCTGCTGACCTTCGACACGCCGCTGGACACCAACCGGCGGACCCCCCTGGTCGACAACAAGCTGCTGAGCACCCAAAGGGTGGAGAAAATTCCGACCCCCGACATCACCCTGCGCCCCCTGTTCGAGGAATTCGGCCATACCCTCGGCCAGGATGACCGAGCGGAACTGGACAGGGTCATTGCCGGCCTGACCGGGATGAGACTCACCCACATTGTCGTGACGGGGCACACCAATTCGACCGGCATCGCCAAGCGCAGCAGGCATATCTTCGCCGACAACTACGAGCTCTCCAGGGCCAGGGCCCAGTCGGTCGCCGACTACCTCGCCGCGGGGCTCGCCCTCGAGTCTTCTCAGATCACCATCGAAGGCAAGGGCCCCGACCATCCCATCGCCAGCAACGGGACGGCCGAGGGACGGGCCCTGAACCGCCGGGTCGAACTGAGGGTGCAGGCCGAGGAGGCCAAAAGGTCCGCGGGGCTCAAAAACATCAAGGAACGCAGCGGCCTGCAGACCGTCGAAACCAGCATGCTGAAGACAGAGGAGAAGAGCGCCACAGAGAGGGAGCGGGAAAACCGGCTCAACCTCCGCACCATGCCCGAATTCAACAGCGCCTGGGCCAACAGGGCCGAACCGGGACTCGCCTTTGTCTGGCCTCACGAAGGCCACTATCCTCCCATCCCGAGCCTCAAGATCGCCGTCAAACATGATGCGCGGAGAACTCTGAAACTGCTGCTCAACGGCGCCGAGGTCCCCCCCCTCTATCTCGACGGCACCGTCAAGGGGAGCTTCAACCAGGTCGCCGTCACCCTCTGGACCGGCGTCCACCTCAAGGACGGCAGCAACACCCTGGAGGCCATTGAGTATGGTGAGGAAGGAGGGGAGGAACTGCGCATCCGGCGCACCCTTCACTACTCGGGCCCGCCGGTCAAAGCCGAGCTGCTCGCTGCGGAATCGCGCCTCACGGCCGACGGCAATACGCCGACCGTCATTGCCGTGCGCCTGACCGACAGGGAGGGACATCCCGCCCGCGAAGGGGTCGTGGGTGAATATGCTCTCGACCCGCCCTATCTTCCGCTTCAGACAGAGGCGGAGCTGCAGAGCTCTCCCCTGGCAACCTCCAAGAGTGACCGGCTCAAATACACGGTCGGCGAAAATGGCATCGCCCGCATCGAACTCCAGCCGACGGCGAGAACGGGCGAGGCGGTGCTGCGCTTCCATCTGATCAGTGGAGAAAAAGTGGTCCGCAGCTGGCTCGCTCCGGCGGAACGGGAGTGGGTCATCGTCGGTTTCGC
>JBFHXN010000377.1:0-3279 GCA_041598955.1 Desulfuromonadales bacterium
GAGTTCTCCTTCGAGGTCAAGGGGGCCTGGCCCAACGGCCTGGGGCTCCACGTGGTGGCCCGCCAGTTCAACTACCGCGATCCCTGGGAGGCGAAGGGGAGGGTCAACGACCTGGTCGACGTCTCTCTGCTGCGCGACGGAAGCTACAGCGAGCTTCCTCGAGGGTACGACTGGTTCCAGGGGCGGGACGAGGAGACGGGGGTCGACGAGGAGGCCCTGAGGGCCATCATCGCCTGCGTGAGGGACCTCAATCCGAAGATCTATATCCTTCAGAAACTGACGGGGGATCTCTAAACACTTCCAGGTTTTTCTTCGGACCTGTAACCAGAACGAAGGTTGGCCACCAGGGCACAAAGTCACCAGGGAAATGCCAAAGAAGTCTCTGAATCAAAGGGATTACCAACTGTTTTCGGCGTTGGTTTGACCAGAGAGTTCTTCTTGGCGCCTTGGTGACTTGGTGGCAAAACGAATCTGGTAAGATCCTTTTTCTGTTCCGGCCTTTCTGGCCGATCTGTCAGACCACCCGCAGCGTCCCCGCCATCCCTTCCTCGGCCTCGCCGATGGAAAAGGCCCCGCATCCAGCGTCCTGAAGGCGCCGGGAGAGTTCCGCAGCCTTTCCCGGGGGCACGGCGATCAGCAGCCCGCCGGAGGTCTGGGGGTCGGCGAGCAGGTCGATGATCTCCCAGGGAAGGCTCTCACCCCCCACGATCCGCGGAAGGTAGTACTCCCGGTTGGTGTAGCTCCCCGCCGGAACCAGGCCCATCCCGGCCATCTCCAGCACCCGGGGATAGGCGGGGAGGGCGCTCCCCTCAAGTACCATCCGGACCCCGCTCGCCTCGGCCATTTCCAGGCCGTGGCCGAGGAGCCCGAACCCCGTCACGTCGGTGCAGGCCGACACCCCCACCGCGAGCATCGCCTCGGCCGCTCGCCGGTTGAGGGTCATCATCCCCTCGATGGCCTCGCTCATCTGCGCCTCGGAGAGAACCTCCCCCTTGAGGGCGGTGGAGAGAATGCCAGTGCCGAGGGGTTTGGTGAGGATGAGACGATCACCGGGGCGGCAGCCGACGGTGGTGACCATTTTCCGGGGATCGACCAGGCCGGTGACGGCGAGGCCGTATTTGGGTTCGTCGTCCTCCACCGTGTGCCCACCGATCAGAGCGGTTTCGGCCTCGATCAGTTTGTCGGCGCCCCCCTGCAGGATGGCGGTGAGCAGGTCTGTTCCCAGGGAGCAGGCGGGGAAGCCGATCAGGTTGAGGGCGGTCAGGGGCCGGCCTCCGACGGTGTAGATGTCGGAGAGGGCATTGGCGGCCACGATGGCCCCGTACTTGTAGGGGTCGTTGACCACGGGGGTGAAGAAGTCGACGGACTGCACCAGGGCCAGGTCTTCTGAGATGCGGAAGATCCCGGCGTCGGCGAAGGGGATGGAGGCCGAGAGGTGGCGGGGGTCGGTCGAGGGGGGGAGTTGGCGCAGCACCTGCGCCAGGGGGCCGGGGCCCAGCTTGGCCGCTCAGCCGGCCGACTTGGCCAGAGCTGTGAGGAGGATCTTTTGAGCCATGAGAGGCACCTTTTAGGCTAGGAATTCAGTGGGGGACTTTCATTTGTCCCCTTTGTCCCATTGGTCCCATGAGACAAAGGGGACCGGTCAGGCGTCCTTGGGAAGCTTCCACGCCACCCGTTCGTCCCCCCGGCGCATGGTGTACTTGAGGCCGTCGAAATGCTCGAGCAGGGCCTGGACCTGCTTGCGGGCGCTGCCGATCTGGTCGCGGAACTCGGCGAGGGTGAGGGTCTCCTTCTTTACGAAATGGGATCGCAGGGCCTCAAGGGCGCCGCGGTAGGTCTCCATGTCGAAAAGGGTCTCGTCGCTGAGGCGCATCAACCGTCCCTGGGCGATCAGGTAGGCGAAGCAGGGCTCGGACTTCTCCGGATTCATTCCGAGCCGCTCGAGCATCTCCCGCTTGTTCTTGGCCTGGGTGCCGGCCTCCCGGTAGGCCTTCTCGATCCGCTCGACCTCCCGCATCATGGCGGGGGGAGGGGCGGCGCTGAAGCCCGGCCGGGCGAGGGAGTCTCCGGCCTGCACCAGGTCTCCGGCGGCCAGGGCCCCCTCGAGCAGGGAATCGAAGCCCTTCTGGGAGAGGGCTGGGGGGAGGGCTCCCTTGAGGGTGGCCCGGGGGATGCCCGGGAGCAGGGAGTTCTCGGCGTGAAAGCGGTCGGTGGCCTCCAGCAGCTTCTGCCGCCAGATGCGGGCTGTCTCGGCCGTGGCCCACTGGTCCGCCAGGGAAACCACCTTTTCCTGCTCCGCGAGGGCGGCCAGGTGGTCGGCGATTCTCTCCGCGCCCAGGCCGGAGAGGAGTTCCAGATCCCGGACCCTGGCGCACCCCTGTTCGGAAAGCTTCTGCATCAAAAAGGAGCGCTCCCCCGATTCGAGCTCGGCCAGGGCCGCCATGACCTCTCCGCGGAAGCGGCGGTGCTTGACGGGGTTGGGGTCGATGACGGTGCCGCCGCCGATGGTGGTCATGGGGGAGTAGGAGCGGACGATGAAGCGGTCGAGGCGGTGGGCCACCAGCGGCCGGTCGAGGTGGATCTGGACCAGGGCGCTCTCCCCGGGCTCGAGGAGATCGCGGTCGAGCAGGGCGACGATCCCCACCACCCGGGCCGTCCCGAGGTAGAAGTGGACGGGGTCGCGGAACTTGAGGGGGCGCGGGGCGTTGGGGAGCAGGGTCAGCCGGGCGTCGAGGCGCTGGGTCTGCTCGAAGATCCCCGGGGTGCCCACCACGGAGCCGCGCTGGAGGCGGGTCCGGTCGAGCCCCACGAGGTTGAGGGCCACCCGCTGCCCGGCCAGGACATGCTCCACCTTGGTGCCGTGGACCTGCGCCTCCCGGACCCGAACCTCCTCCCCCGGGGGGAGGACTTCCACCGTGTCGCCGACCTTCACCGACCCCGAGAGGAGGGTGCCGGTGACCACCGTGCCGAAGCCGGGGACCGAAAAGTGCCGGTCGACGGGAAGGCGCATGGGGCCGTCGTTGTCCTTGGGGGGGAGTTCCCGGACCATGGTTCCGATGGTGGCGATGAGCTCCTGGATGCCCGAGCCCTTGATGGATGAGACCCGCCGGAAGGGGGCCTTTTCCAGAAAGGTCCCCGCCAGCTGCTCCCGGATCTCTTCCTCCACCAGGTCGATCCAGTCGGGTTCGGCGAGGTCGCACTTGGTCAGGACGACGATCCCCCGCGGCACGTTGAGCAGCTGGAGGATCTCGAGGTGCTCGCGGGTCTGGGGCATGACCC
>JBFHXN010000378.1:0-3271 GCA_041598955.1 Desulfuromonadales bacterium
GCAGGACCAGGCCCCCTCCCCGCAGAGGCGGCAGCCGGGGGAGAGGCCGTCGACGTCGAGCTTGGTGCCGGCAAAGCCCCTGCGGGTCAGCCCGGCGAGGGCCGCCAGCAGCTCGGCCCGCTCACGGGTCGCCCCGGTCCTGCGCCCCGGATCGGGGAAGGCGAGCCCCTCGTAGCGCAGGCCGTACTCGCGGCGGTTGGCCTCGATGAGGGAGGCCTGAAGGGAATCGGCGGAGCTCATTCTCCGACCTCCGGTGAAGTGGGCCCCGAGGGGGGCGCTGCAGGGGATGAATATCCCGGATCGGAGGGGAATGGCAAGAGGTTTCTGCGGAGGACGGGCTAGAAGAGCTTGTTGGCCTTCAGGTAGGCCTCCACGTCCCGGTAGGCCTCGTCGGAGCCTGCGTACTTGACCAGGTTGCGGGCAGTCTTGAGCCAGTCGAGGGTGGAGGGGTGGAAGCGTTCGCAGGCGGCGGCGAGATCGGCCTGGGAGATGTTCCGCTCGGGCTTTCCGTCGATGATTTCGGTGAGGACGAACTCCTTGGCCAGGTCGATGACTCCATCGACGTCGGCACCCGAGTAGAAGCGGCTCTCCCGGGCCAGGGCGTCGAAATCGACGGGGTCGCAGGGGACACCCGTGAGCTTGGTGCGGAACATCTCGGCCCGCGCCGCCTCGTCGGGGGGGGAGACGAAGATCTGCCGGTCGAAGCGTCCCGGGCGTTTCATGGCCGGGTCGACGTCCCAGGGCATGTTGGTGGCGGCCATCACCAGCACCTGGTCGTTGGCGCCGTCGATGCCGTCGAGTTGGGAGAGGAATTCGTTGACGACGGTCCGGCTGTGCTCCGAGCGGGCCTTGGAGCGGGAGAAGGCGAGGGCGTCGAGTTCGTCGAAGAAGAGGACGGAGGGTTTCTGGGAGCGGGCTTTTTTGAAAAGCAGGGAGAGGTTGCGCTCGCTCTCGCCGATCCACATGTTGAGGATGTCGCTGATGCCGACGGCGATGAAGTCGGCCTGGCATTCGCTGGCCACGGCCTTCGCCATCATGGTCTTGCCGCACCCCGGGGGGCCGTAGAGAAGCACTCCCCCGCCGGCCTTCTTGCGGAAGCGGGCGAAGATTCCGGGGCGCAGGAAAGGCTCGACGATCTGGAGGCGCAGGGTCTTTTTCAGCCCCTCCATCCCCACGATGTCGGTGAAGCGCGTCGGCTCGCCGCTGCGGGCAAAAGGAAGAACCTTGGCGCCTCCCGCGCCGGCGCCGCCGGAGAGAACCCTGAGCTCCGCCGGGCCGGAGGGGCGGGCTCCCGCGGAGAGCTCCTCGAGCCGGGGATCCGGAGTGAATCCCTCCCGCTCCCGGGCCTGCCGGTAGCGATCGAGGGCCTCGGCCGGGCGATCCAGGGCGAGCAGGGCGCGGGATGCGCCGACCCAGGGCCTGGCGTCGGTCCCAGCCTGGCCGGCGAGCAGTTCGTACTGGCGCAGGGCCTCATTCCACTGGGCCGCGTCGCCGAGGGCGTCGGCGTAGGTGAGACGCAGGCGGGGGTCGAAGGGGTTTTCGAGGAGCTGTCGTTCCAGGTCTTTCAGGTCGGTGGCCATGGGGTCTCCGGAGGTTGTCTCGGCAGGTCAGCGCAGCAGGCGTCGCAGCAGCGGCGGGTAGAACCAGCTGTAGGCGATGTAGCCGAGCCACAGGGTCACCAGGACGAGGACCGCTCCTTCCGGAAGGACCCTGTCGGCCAGCTTCAGGCCGACCACCCCCAGAATCCAGAGGGCCGCCGACCCGTGCCAGCCCCACCGGATGAGGGGAGCCAGGGGCCACATGGTGGGATGGGTCAGCACGCGCAGTTCGCGGATCATCGCGACATATTGGGGGTTGGCCGGGTCGCTGCGAAGGAGCTCCCGGGCCAGCCGCAGGGCCTCGCCGTACTGCTTGCGCTCCTCGAGCAGGTTGAGGAGGGTCCAGGCGGTGTCCAGGGACTCCGGATGGTGGCGCATCAGCTCGGCCAGCTTTCCTTCCGCCTGGCGGCCCTCGCAGCGGACCAGGTCGCATATGGTCGCGAGGCTCAATGCCTGGGGGTTTTCAGGCTCCAGGCGCAGGGCCTCCCGGGCAAGGCGCTCCGCCTTCTCCAGGTGCAGGGTGATCAGCATCAGGCGCGCGTAGGCGACATAGAAGTCGGCTTCTTCAGGAAAATCCCGCAGCAGGCCGATGATTTCCTGCTCGGCCTCCCCGTATTGCCGGCGTGCCATGAGGACGCTGACGAGGAGGGTGCGGGCATCGGGGTCCCGGGGAGAGCTCATCAGCAACTGGCGCAGGGTCTTCTCGGCCTCCTCCTCCCTGTCCTGGTGATGGTCGAGCAGGGCGGAGAGATAGAGGAGGCTGGAATCGTCGGGGGCCCGGGACAGGGCGGCGCCGAGAACCCCTGCGGCCTGGGCGTAGCGTTTCCGCTCGATTAGAAAGAGGACCTGGGGGGTCACCTCTTTGGTTTCGCCGCGATCGGTCATGGCAGGCCCCTGAGCTGGAGCAGGAGGGTGATCAGGGGGATTTCAACGGCCAGGGCCAGGCCGAAGCAGGCCAGGGCGGGTCCCCAGGGATTGGGTGAATCGAGGCCGAGCAGGTCCGAGGCCTTGTGAAAAGGGCGGTGGCGCAGGTAATAGCCCCCCCAGAGAACCAGGCCGAGGAACCGGCCTCCGTAGCGGATGAAGGGGTTGCGCCGCGCCTCAAGGGCTCCTTCGAGCAGGTCGGGGCCCGTCGGGTAGTTCAGGGCGAGCCAGGCGAAAAGCCCCAGGTAGAGGGCCAGTCCCAGCAGGTAGAAGGGGAGGTCCTGCCCCAGGCGCCGGAGGCGCCGGGCGTTGAGGGCGCTGAAGAGGGTGATGGCGAGGGGGCCTCCGAAGAAGGCGACGAAGAAATTGGCCCGGGTCGAGTAAAGGGGAGGGGCGGACGTCTTGGTGAGGCTGGGCTGGAGCAGGTCGTTCACGGGGGGAAAACTCCGCTGAAGTCTTATGGTTTGAACGGTGGCCGGCAGCGACGGTCCGATGGGGAATTCAGGATGAGATTTACCATGAAATCTCCGTCGCTGTCCACCGGCCCGGACCTCTCACCCCGGGCGGCTCGCGCCGGGTTCGGGCAGGCCAAGGATCTCCCGGGCCCGGGCCAGGGCCCTGTCGATGTGATCGCAGACGTTCTCCTCCCCGACCTGTCCGAGAAATCCCGATCGCTCCATGGCCGTGCGGGGATGGCTGTGGACCCCGGAGAGGACCAGGACGGTGCCGTTGCGCCGGGAGCGGGCGTA
>JBFHXN010000379.1:0-3254 GCA_041598955.1 Desulfuromonadales bacterium
ACCTCTACTACCGGCTCAACGTCGTGACTCTGCGCGTCCCTCCCCTGCGGGAGCGCCGGGACGACATCGGCATGCTCGCCCTCCATTTCCTGCTGCGCTTCGCCGGCGAACTCGACCGCCCGGCGCGTCACCTCGCCCCGGAGGCCCTGCTGGCCCTGCAGGAGCACGACTGGCCCGGCAACGTGCGGGAGCTTCAGAACGTCATCGAGCGCAGCGTTCTTTTCTGCCCCGGGGAGACCCTTCGTCCCGAACACCTCCCCGGGCCCCTGCGGGGAACGGCCGGGGGAGGCCACCCCTCGCCCCTCCCCTCCCTGGAGCTGGGCCGTCCCCTCCCCGAACTCCTCGAGGAGGTCGAGGAGGATCTCATCCGCAGGGCCCTGGTGCAGGCCCGGGGCGTTCAGGCCCAGGCCGCCGAGCTGCTGGGGGTGAGTCGCAGCAACCTGCAGTACAAGCTCAAGAAGTACGGCCTGGCCTGAGAGCCTCTCCGTTAAAATTTCCGGCACCCTCCCCCCTTCTGTCCCCCTTTCCGTTCAAATTTCTGGACACCCTCGCCCCCCTGTCGTCTGAAAACCCCCTCCAAAGGGCCTTCCAGCACCCTGGCAAGGAACTTGCTGAAGATTCGACCCGGGCACGGAAAAAAATCTCCTGCTCACTTTTGCCTCCGGGACCCTGTTCACGCAGGGTCCCATTTTTCAGCGCCCTCCCGGGCCCTGTTCGGCAAGAACCCCCAGCAGCTTCCCTTCCCAGGAGAGATCGATGGCTATCCTTTCCGGCTCCCGGCGTTTTCGCCTTCCCCTTCTTCTGGCCGCCGTCTACCTGACGGCCGGTTTCGTGCTGCGCCTCCTTCTCTGGCGCAGCTTCGGCACCGCCTCGGGGGTCGGCCTGCCCCTGCTGCCCGGCGTTCTGATCACCGGCGCCGTCAATGACGGGGTCGCCCTGCTCTACCTGCTCTTCCCCCTCTCCCTCTACCTTCTCCTTCTTCCGAGACGGTGGGCGACCCGCCCCTGGCAGCACCGGCTCTTCGCCCTCGGCACCTTCCTTGTCTTCTTCGGCCTCTTCTACCTGGCGGCCTCCGAGTATTTCTTCTTCGAGGAATTCGATTCCCGCTTCAACCTGGTGGCCGTCGACTACCTCATCTACCCCCACGAGGTCCTGGTCAACATCTGGGATTCCTACCCCGTGGTCCGCGTCATCCTCGGCTGCCTGCTTTTGGCCGCCTTTCTCCTGCGGGGAGTCTGGCCCAAGCTCCGGGGAGCCTTCGCCGACCCGAGCCCCCTTCGGAGGCGCCTGCCGGCCTTCGCCCTCCACGGACTGCTCCTGTCCCTGGCCCTAACCCTGGTGTCGGCCGACACCCTCGCCTGGTCCCGCAACCGGGTGGCCAACGAACTCTCGGCCAACGGCCTGTGCACCCTCTTCAACGCCTTTCGCACCAACGAACTCGACTACCAGGCCCACTACCGCACCATCGACCGCAGCGAAGCCTTCCGCCTGATGCGCGAGGAGCTGGCCGGCGGAGGCGGAACCCTCGACCCCGAGGCGAGCCTCACCCGGGACTTCGCCGCCAACCCCTCGGGCCTGGGGAAGCTCAACGTGGTGGTCGTCGTCGAGGAATCCCTCGGAGCCGGTTTTGTCGGAGCCTACGGCGACACCCGCAACCTCACCCCCCACCTCGACCGGCTCTCCGAAAAGGGGCTTCTCTTCCGAAACGCCTACGCCACCGGCACCCGCACGGTGCGGGGCCTCGAGGCGATCACCACCTCCTTCCCCCCCATCCCCAGCGAATCGATCCTCAAGCGCCCCGGCAGCGAGGGGATCGCCAACTGGGGCGAGGTCATGCGCTCCGCCGGCTATCACACCAGCTTCCTCTACGGGGGATACGGCTACTTCGACAACATGAACCACTTCTACCAGAGCAACGGCTTCGCCATCAGCGACCGCTCCGACATCCCCGACCCCGCCTTCGCCAACATCTGGGGGGTGAGCGACCAGGACCTCTTCGAGCACGCCCTGGGCTATTTCGACGCCCTCGAGGCAAAGGGGCGCCCCTTCTTCTCCATCCTCATGACCACCTCCAACCACAAGCCCTACACCTTCCCCGGGGGAATCCCCGGCATCCCAGCCGAGGGGGGAGGGCGCTCGGCCGGCATCCGCTACGCCGACCACGCCCTGGGTGAGTTTCTGGAGAAGGCCGCCGAGCACCCCTGGTTCGCCGACACCCTCTTCGTCATCGTGGCCGACCACGACGCCCGGGTCTACGGCCGGGCGCAGATCCCCCTCCATCACTACCGCATCCCCCTGCTCGTCTACGCCCCCGACCTTGTGAGGCCCGGAGCCGTCGAGACGGCCATCAGCCAGATCGACATCGCCCCCACGGTTCTCGGCCTCCTCGGGCTCCCCTACAAGGCTCCCTTCTACGGGCAGGATGTCCTCCATCTCCCCCCCGGGCTCCCGCGCCCCATCCCCGTCAGCCACAACCACGACGTGGCCCTGGTCGAAGGAAACGAGGTGGCGGTGCTCGGTCTCGGGCGCTCGGCGGACACCTACCGCTACGACGAGCAGCAGGACCGGATGGAGCCCCTTGGAAAGGACGACCGGCTGATCGACCTCGCCACCGCCTATTACCAGAGCGCCTTCGACCTCTTCCAGACCCACCGCTACCGGTAAGGGGGGACATGGACCGCGACTTCCGCTTCTGGGCCCTCCACGCCCTGCTCCCCCTGGCCCTCTTTCTGGCCCTGGCTCTGCTCTTCGAGGTGAGCGACCTCGATCTGGCCTTCTCCGACCCCTTCTACGACCCCGTCACCGGCTCCTGGCCCCTCAAGCGAAGCTGGTGGGCCGCGGGGCTCATCCACCGGGGGGGACGCAACCTGGTCCTGGCCGTCGCCATAGGGGCCCTGCTCGCCTGGGGGGCCTCCTTCCGCTTGCCCCCTCTGTTGCCCTGGCGCCGGGCGGCCCTTTTCATGGTGCTCGCCATCGTCATCGGCACCGGTGGGGTCTCCCTCGGCAAGCGCCTCATCAACCGCCACTGCCCCTGGGACTACGACCGGTACGGCGGGGCCGTCCCCTACACCCGCCTCCTCCAGGGCGCCCCCGAGGGATGCCGCGACGGGGACTGCTTTCCCGCCGGCCACGCCTCGGGGGGCTTCGCCCTGATGGGGAGCTATTTCGCCTTCCGGGGGCGTAGCCGCCGCGCCGCCCTGGGAGGGCTTCTGGCCGGTCTGGCCCTCGGCACCCTCTTCGCCGTCGGGCAGCAG
>JBFHXN010000380.1:0-3222 GCA_041598955.1 Desulfuromonadales bacterium
TTCGCTCAACGGTTTTCAAGACCGCCGCCTTAAACCGCTCGGCCACTCCTCCGCAGTCGGCGATCAGCTGCGGATCCGCTCCATCCCGCCCATGTAGGGCCTCAGAACCTCCGGGACCAGAACCGAACCGTCGGCCTGCTGGAAATTCTCGAGGATGGCCACCACGGTGCGCCCCACGGCCAGTCCCGAGCCGTTGAGGGTATGGACGAATTCGGGGCGCCCCCCCTCCTCACGCCGGAAGCGGATGGAGGAGCGACGGGCCTGGAAATCCCGGAAATTGGAGCAGGAGGAGATCTCCCGGTAAGCCTGCTGCCCCGGCAGCCAGACCTCGATGTCGAAGGTGCGGGCGGCGGAAAAACCGATGTCGCCCGTGCACAGATCGACCACCCGGTAAGGAAGCCCCAAACGTTGCAGCACCGTCTCGGCGTCCCGCAGCAGCCCTTCGAGCTCCCGGTCCGAGTCTTCCGGCCGGGTGAACTTGACCAGCTCGACCTTGTTGAACTGGTGCTGGCGGATCAGCCCCCGGGTGTCCTTGCCGTAGGAGCCGGCCTCCTTGCGAAAGCAGGGGGTGTGGGCGGTGTAGGCGAGGGGCAGAACGGCGCCGGCGAGGATTTCGTCCCGGTGGATATTGGTGACCGGCACCTCGGCGGTGGGGATGAGGAAAAGCTCCGTCCCCTCGGCCCGGAACAGGTCTTCCTCGAACTTGGGAAGCTGCCCGGTCCCGGTCATGGTTGCCCTGTTTACCATAAAGGGCGGAAGTATTTCAAGATATTTGTGGTCCTGCGTATGCAGGTCGAGCATGAAGTTGCTGAGGGCCCGCTCAAGCCGGGCGCCGGCCCCTCGAGAGAGGGAAAAACGGGCCCCGGAGAGCTTGCTGGCGGTCTCGAAATCGAGGATCCCCAGGGCCTCGCCGATCTCCCAGTGGGGACGGGCCGGGAAGGAAAAGGAGGGGGGCTCTCCCCAGCGGCGCACCTCGCGGTTGTCCGCCTCGGACGCACCGACGGGCGCCTCCTCGTGGGGAAGGTTGGGCAGGGTGAGCAGCAGCCCCTGCAGACCCTCCTCGACCTCCTTGAGTTCCTCGTCGAGGCTCTTGATGCGGACGGAAACCTCCTTCATCCGGAGGATCTCTCCCTGCACCTGGCTCTTGTCGCGGGTCTTGCCGATCAGGTCCGAAACCTGGTTTTTCTCGGCCTTGAGGGCTTCGGCCTCCTGGAGCAGGTCCCGGCGGCGGCGGTCAAGCGCCTGGAAGGGGGCGAGGTCGACGGAGGGGCCCCGGGAAGCGAGGCGCTCCGAAACCATCTGGGGATTGTCGCGCAGGAGCTTGGCGTCTAGCATGGGAAAACCCTTGTCTTGCGGGGATAAAGGCAGATATTATTACCACCTGCCTCCCGAGGCGTCAACCCGAATCCCCCCGAGGTGACTTCCCGTCATGGGCCTGCTGAAAAAACTCGTTTTTCTCGCCGCTCTCATCCCCCTTCTCCCTCCGGCCGTGGGCCTGGGCGCAGAGCCCATCGTGCTGGCCGCCGTGGGGGACATCCTGCTCGGCGCAAGCGCGGCGCCGGTGCTGCGGGAGAGGGGATTCGACCACGCCTTCGAGGCGACCCTCGAACTGCTCTCCGGCGCCGACCTGGCCGTCGGCAACCTGGAGGCCCCCCTCACCGCCTCCCGGGACGAGTTCCGGGAGAAGACCTTCCGCTTCAAGGTCCCCCCGACGGCGGCCGGAGCCCTTCAGAGGGCCGGCTTCGACGTGCTGACCCTGGCCAACAACCACATGGGGGATTTCGGCCCGGCCGGCGTCCTCGACACCCTGGCCACCCTCGACGCCCAGGGGATCTCCCGCTGCGGGGCCGGCGCCGACCTTGCCGAAGCCCGGCGCCCCGTCATCCTCGAGGTGCGCGGCGAGAAGATCGCCTTTCTCGCCTACTCCAAAACCTTTCCCACCGAATTCTATGCGGGGACCAGGCGGCCTGGAACGGCGCCGGGCTACCCCAGCCATGTCACCCGCGACGTGGCGGCGGCCCGCAGGCAGGCCGACTACGTCGTGGTCTCTTTTCACTGGGGGGGGGAGAGGGAGACGGTTCCCAAGGACTACCAGAGGAGCCTGGGTCGCCTCGCCATCGACAGCGGCGCCCAGGTGGTGCTCGGTCACCACCCCCACGTGGCGCAGGGGGTGGAGCGTTACGGGGAGGGGATCATCTACTACAGCCTGGGGAATTTCGCCTTCGGCTCCTACAGCGAGACCTCGAAGCTCGGGCTCATCGCCAGGGTGAGCCTCGCCGAGGGCCGGGTGGCCAGCGCCGAGGTCCTCCCCGTGGATGTCTACAACAGCCGCGTCGCCTTCCAGCCCCGCCCCCTCGAAGGGGAAGCGGCCGAGGCGGCCCGGGCGGAGATCGAAGCGCTCACCCTTCCCTTCGGCCTGCGCCTTGCGCCGTCGGAGGGATCGCCCCTTCTGGCCCTCCTCCCCGTCGAGGCGGAACCTGAAGCACCTCTCTCGGCCGCCCTTTCCACCGCAGAGAAGCCTCTCTGACCCACACCCGGTTCCCCGGGGCCGATCAAAAATGCTCGTATGCAAGGCGCCCGCAGATCGAGGAGTGAGGCGTAGCGGCAGCTACGTCGCAGCGACGAGGTCAAGGGGAACGCAGCAGACGGGCGTTTTTCATCGGCCCCTTAGCGCGACCCCTTCACCCACCACTCCGCATCCTCCCCGTCAAACCACCAGCGGGAGGAATCGGTGCTCCAGATCGTCTCGGCCAGGTTGCGAGCGGCGTCGGTGCGCAGGCGCCGCACGGCGAAGGGATACCACTCGTCGGCGTAGCGGTTGCCGAGATCCTTGTACTCCTTGAGAGCGAGGATCATCTCGAGCTGGTCGGCGTCGTGGACGATCAGGGCCTCCCGGCTCTCCTTCCCCCCCAGCTCCTCCAGCAGCTCCCGGTACTCTCCGCCGAAGGGGAGGGTGGACGCCAGGTCCGCCACCGCCTTCTTCTCGTCGGCCTTCACGTATTTCTTGTTCACGTAGTTGAGATCCCCGGTGCGCGCCTCGGGGATGTCGTGGAAGAGGGCCATCTTGAGCACCTTTCCCCCGTCGGCCTCCCCGTCGAGCTGGGCCAGGGTGTAGGCGATCACCGCGGTGCGAAAGGAGTGCTCGGCCACCGACTCGGCCCCCGAACCGAGGAACTGGAAGCCGGTGCGCGGGGTGCGCTTGAGCATGCCGACCTCGAAGAA
>JBFHXN010000381.1:0-3219 GCA_041598955.1 Desulfuromonadales bacterium
CCCCGTGGAGCTCGGCACCAAGGCCGGCAAGGCGATTCTGGTCTCGGGCCACGATCTGCGCATGCTCGAGGAACTTCTCAAGCAGACCGAAGGGACAGGCGTCAACATCTACACCCACGGCGAGATGCTCCCCGCCCACGGTTACCCCGGTCTCAAGAAATACAGCCACCTGGTCGGCAACTTCGGGGGCGCCTGGCAGGATCAGGCCAAGGAGTTTGCCCACTTCCCCGGCGCGATCATCTTCAACACCAACTGCATCCAGCGTCCCGCCGAGAGCTACAAGGACCGCCTCTTCACCTGGGGCCTTGTCCAGTGGCCCGACGTGAAGAACATCGAAGGGTGGGACTTCTCCGCCGTCATCAAGAAAGCCCAGGCGCTGCCCGGCTTTGACGAGAACCCCGGTCAGAAGATCCTCACCGGCTTCGGGCACAACGCCGTCCTCGGCGTGGCCGACAAGGTCATCGACGCCGTCAAGGCGGGGCAGATCCGCCACTTCTTCCTCATCGGCGGCTGCGACGGGGCCAAAAGCGGCCGAAACTACTACACCGAGTTCGCCGAGAAGGCCCCCAAGGACACCGTCATCCTCACCCTGGCCTGCGGCAAGTACCGCTTCAACAAGCTCGACTTCGGCGACATCGGAGGCATCCCCCGGCTGCTCGATGTCGGGCAGTGCAACGACGCCTACAGCGCCATCCAGATCGCCGTGGCCCTCGCCGGCGCCTTCAAGTGCGGCGTCAACGACCTGCCGCTCTCGATGATCCTCTCCTGGTACGAGCAGAAGGCGGTGGCGATCCTGCTGACCCTGCTCCACCTCGGGATCAAGAACATCAAGCTTGGCCCCACCCTGCCGGCCTTCATCACCCCCAACGTACTCAACTTCCTGGTCGAAAACTACAACATCGCCCCCATCGGCACCGCCGAAGGGGACCTCAAGGCGATCCTCGGCTGATAGGCCAACGGCCGAGGCGAACCCACCGGGCGCGGGAAATTCCCGCGCCCGTTTTTTATCCGCCCCCCCCAGAGATCCCCCCCGGCTCACCCCCTTGCAAAATCATTCAAAAACACATATATTATTTCCCGAATATCTTTCCAGGAGGTCCCATGCCTATTTTCGAATACCAGTGCCCCGCCTGTGGCGAGAAGGTGGAAAAAATCGAGCGACATCCTTCCGAGGAGATCCCCTGCCCCCGCTGCGGGAAACCGGCCCGGCGCACCGTCTCGGTCTTCTCCGGGTCCTCTTCCGGCGGAGGCTGCGCGGCCCCGTCGGGGAGCGGCTTCGGCTGAGGGTAGATCAGGGAGGCGGCGTGACCGCCCCGAAAGACAAAAAAAGGGCGGCGCCCCTGGAGGCTCCGCCCTTTTTTTCATTGATTTGCCAAGATCAAAGACTCTGCGGTTCACCGCAGCAGGAACTGTTCGGCGGCCCCCATCAATTCACCGAGACGACCAGGATTGCCCGCTTCGCCGTAGAGACGGACCACCGGCTCGGTTCCCGATTTGCGGAAGAGCACCCAGGAGCCGTCGGCGAGCAAAAGCTTGACCCCGTCGAGGGTTACGACCTCGCTCACCTTGACCCCGGCCAGCTCCGAAGGCAGGGCGCCGATCCGTGCGCCATACCCCGCCTCGAGCTCCGGTGTGAGCCTCAAGTTGCGACGCCGGGTGTGAAACTCGCCGACCCGGCGATAGAGGTCGGCCAGAAGCTCCCTGAGGCTCTTCCCCGTGACGGCCACCATCTCCGCCACTAGCAGGCAGGCGAGTATGCCGTCCTTGTCCGGGACGTGGCCGCGCACGGTGAGCCCGGCACTCTCCTCGCCGCCGATGAGGATGGCGTCGTCCCGGATGAATTCGCCGATGAACTTGAACCCGACGGGGGTCTCGTGAACCTCCACCCCGTACTGCCGGGCCACGGCGTCCAGAAAATGGGAGGTGGCCACGGAGCGGGCCGCGTCCCCGCGTTTCTTCTTCACCCGGATGAGATAATCGAAGAGCAGGGCCAGAACGTAGTTGGGCTCGATGAAGCCGCCGTCGCCGTCGACCACCCCGTAGCGGTCGGCATCGCCGTCCGTCGCAAGGCCCAGGGTGATCGCCGGGTCCTCCCGGACCAGTTTGATGAAGTCGGCGATGTGGCTCTCGGAAGGCTCCGGCGGCAGCCCCCCGAAGTAGGGATCCCGGTGGTCGTTGAGGGTGACGATGGGGACGCCGGCCTCCCGGAGGAGCGCGTCGAGATACCCCCTTCCCGTACCGTACAGGGGATTGACGGCGATCTTGATCCCCGCCCCGGCGATGGCGGAGAGATCGACCAGCTTGCGCAGGGCCTCGAAATAGGGCGCCCGGGGATCGATCGACTCCACCAGCCCGGCCTTGACCGCGGCGTCGAGGGGCATCTCGCGGTAGCAGATCTCCCCGAGCATGGCGTTGGCCCTCTTTTCAATGTCCCCTGTGGTCTGGGGGAGGGCCGGGCCGCCCCAGGCGGGGGAGAACTTGAGCCCGTTGTACTCGGGGGGGTTGTGGCTGGCGGTGAAGTTGATCCCACCGGCTGCCTTGCGGCGCAGGATCTCGAAAGCGATGACGGGGGTCGGGGTGTCCCGGTCGCAGACGAAGCTCGGGATCCCCGACCCGGCCAGAACCCTCGCGGCCTCGTGGGCGAAACGCTCCCCCATGAAGCGGGCGTCGTACCCGATCACCACACCGCCTGCGGAGGTCCCTTCGGCGCGCAGGTGATCGGCGATGGCCTGGGTCACCACCTTGACATTTTCGAAGGTAAAATCCTCGCAGAAAATCCCCCGCCAGCCGGACGTGCCAAAGGCGATACGGCGCATGGAGCAAACCTCCCCGATTCATGACGTGTGAAGCGACAAGACATCAAACTCCGACCCCTTTCCGAGGCCAGAGGAACTCAACCAGCGAGGGTCTTCCCTCCAAGGTAGAAAAAGTAACCGCCGAAGAGCAGAAGGAAGAGCGCACAGCCCCCCACCAGACCGCGATACCCCCGGTCGCTCAGAAAGCGGCGGCCGAAACAGGTGGCGTTTGAAACAAGAGCATACCAGGCCAGATCTGAGAGAATGTGGAAAAGATAGAAGACGGCCACCCCGGCAAGCCCGACCCGGCTGGCCACAACCAGGTATCCCAGTCCGACGGTGGCCCACCAGAGAAGGAAATAAGGATTGGCCAGACTCACCGCCACCCCGGCGGCCAGGGGATGGAGCCCCGCCCCCTCCCCGA
>JBFHXN010000382.1:0-3202 GCA_041598955.1 Desulfuromonadales bacterium
CCCGCTTACTTCCAGAGCACCTTCACCACCGCAGAGAAATCCTCTTCCCCACGACCGTCATCGATGGCCTGGCGGTAGACCTTGCTCACCGCCTCGGCGGCGGGAAGGTCCAGACCGGCCTTCTGCCCGGCGTCCATGGCAAGCTGCAGCCCCTCGTAGACGTACTTGAGGGCGAGGTTGCGGGAGAAGTCCCCCCGGGAGATGGAGCGTCCCTTGGCATTGAAGAGGGGGGAGGCGACCCCGCCCGACTCGAGCACCTCGAGGATCTTGTCGGCTTTGAAGCCAAGCTTGTCGCCGAGAACCACTCCCTCGGCAAGGGCTTGCATCAGCTCGGCCTGGACCAGATTGACGACAAATTTCATCCGGGTGGCGTCGCCGACGTTGCCGACGTGGATGATGTTGAGGCCGAAGAGGGAGAAGGCCTCCCGGCAGCGGCTGAGAAGAGTCGGGTCCCCCCCGTAGAGGATGGTGAGCAGGCCGTTGGCGGCGTGTTCCTTGGTCCCCCAGACGGGGGCCTCGAGAAAGAGAACGCGGCGCCGGGTCGCCTCCTCGGCGAGCTCCATCGTCGCCTCGAGACTGTGGGTGCCCATGTCGACCAGGATGGTGCCGGGGTCGATCCCCTGCATGAAACCCTGCTCGCCCGTCAGGGCGGCTTCCAACTCCTCGCGCTCGGGGAGGATGATGATGACCATGTCTTTCTTGCGGGCGGCCTCCACGGGAGTCGCGGCCGCCTTGGCCCCCATCCGGACGAGCTCCTGAACCGCTCCGGGCTCCCGGTCGTAGACCGTCAGACTGTAATTGCCCTTCATCAGGTTGATCGCCATGTGGCGCCCCACCGTCCCCAACCCCAGAAACCCGATCTCCTTGATCATAACAACCTCCCGGAAACTCATTCAAAAGATGAAAACGGTCTTATCCTATACCTGCGACGCAGGAAAAACAACCCGCTTTGACGGGCCAGTGGCATAACTTCTGGCGGTAAAAGGGAAAGGTCGGATTCCCAGGTTCGCAACCCCGGTGGCCGGCCGGGACCGGCGAAGTTAACCTTTCACCCTCACCCCGACCCTCTCCCATCAAGGGAGAGGGAGCAAGGCGATGGGGCCTGTCGGCAGAGCAAGAGACCCGGCGACCGCCTGGGACCGGCGAAGATGCCCTTGGATTTTCAGCAGGGCGCTGGAAACGCTCCGCTTATTCACACCCTACGAGAGCCGTCCTCCATCATCTCCGCGAGCATCCGGTCCTTCTCTCCCCATATCCCATTGATCCACCCCTGGAACCTCTCCCGGAACACCGGGTCCCCCTGGTAGTCCCCCCCCCGCAGCCCGGCCGGGACCGGCAGGCTCCGCACCCGGACCCGCACCCTCCCCGCCCGGCCGCAGAGAAAGCGCCAGAAGCTCGGCACTCCGTCCGGATAGGCGATGGTCATGTCGAGAATCGCCGTCACCTGCTCTCCCAGGGCGGCGAGGACCAGGGCCGGCCCGCCCGCCTTGGGGCGCAGCAGGTGGTGGAAGGGGGAGCTCTGGGCTGCGTGCTTGGCCGCCGTGAAGCGGGTCCCCTCGGGGAAATTGACCATCGTGGCCGGCACCCCCCGCAGCCTCTCGCAGGAGCGCAGCGTGGTGGCGAGGTCGCGGTCGCGCTGCCCGGGGTGGCTCTCCAGGTAGGCCTTCGAATGGCGCTTCATCAGGGGGAAGTCGAGGCCCCAGAGGGCTGGGCCGATGAGGGGAAGCCTGAGCAGCTCCCGCTTGGCGAAGAACCGGGGAAAGGGAAGCCCGCGGGGGAAGACCTGCAGGAAGACGGGAACGTCGACCCAGCTCCGGTGGTTGCAGAGCATCAGGTAGGTGGCCCGACGGTCGAAATCCCCGTCCCCCTCGATCTCCCAGGCCCCCGTTCCCGAGAGGCGCAGCAGGCGATTGGTGACGGCGATCCACCCCTCGGCCAGGGCGACCTGGACGCGGGCGTTGGCGCGAACCCAGGGGGGCCAGGGGAGAAGGAGCCGCAGCAGGATCAAAGCGTAGAGGGGGAAGATCCAGAGCAGGGTATGGAGCTGGTGCAGAAGGTAGAGGATCGCGCCCCGTGCCGATGAGAGAAGCCTGTCCGCCATGGTCGCCCCTCAGCCCGCCCGATGGAGGGCCCGGGCAAGGGCCGCGACCAGGGGGAGCCCCGCCTCCTCGGCGGTGGCACCGAAGGCGACCAGGCCGTCCTCGTGCCCCCCCATGGCCAGAAGACGCCCCGAGCGCACCGCCGGGTCGACGAAGAGGCGGCGCACCTCGGCGGCCATTTCGGGGGTGCCGTAGGCGGCCTCGGCGGAGGTCAGGGGGATGCCCAACTCCGCCGCCCGCCGCCAGATCGCCGGGGAGTGGACGTGCAGGACGACCCGCAGGGAAGGGTCGAGGGCATAGAGGGCGCCGTGGGTCAGGGCCTCGGAGGAAGGACGGATGGGCCCCGAGGCGACGATGCGGTTCTCCCCGGGATGGCAGGAAAGGACCGTGGTGTAATGCCCGGGACCCAGTTCGGGCAGGCCGCCGGTCTGGGTGCCGCTCACCAGGAAGGGGCGCCGGTCCCCAGGGGAGTCCCAGGGGGGGAGGCGCAGGCTGACGTTGCCGTAGCCGAGCCCCCCGTAGCGAGCCGGGTCGCGGCCGACGAGGCCCAGCCGGAAAAGGATCTGCCGCCAGGCGTTGAGCTCGGCGATCTCCTCCGGCAAAACGGCAGGCGCCTCGGTGAAGTCGAGGCTGAACTTGATGACCCCTTCACGCTCTTTCATGGACACTCCGGAAAACAAATCAGACCCCAAGGCCCGGTCAGACAGAAAAAACCGTAGGGTGGAATAAGGACCGAAGGGCCGTTTCCACCGATTCCGGTGGGAACGCTGCGCTTATCCCACCCTACAGGACTGCGTTGATACCGGATTTATTCGAATAAGGTCCGTGCCATTAGTGCGCCTCCCGCCAGTTCTTCCCCACCCCCACATCGACCACCAGAGGCACCTTCAGGTCGACGGCTCCTTCCATCTCCTCGACGACCAGGGCCCTCAGCCGTTCCAGTTCGGCCTCGGGGACGTCGAAGACGAGTTCGTCGTGGACCTGCAGCACCATCTTCGCCTTGAGCCCTTCCCGGGCGAGGCGGTCGTGGATCCGCACCATGGCGACCTTGATGATGTCGGCCGCCGAGCCCTGGATGGGATAGTTGATGGCGTTTCGCTCGG
>JBFHXN010000383.1:0-3200 GCA_041598955.1 Desulfuromonadales bacterium
AATGCCGATCGACATCGAGGGCGCCGAAGGGGGTGTCGACGGGCGTGGGACGTTCGGGAGGTGCCGGGGGCGGGGCGACAGGTGCGGCCCCGGCAGCGGTGGTCGCCAGGGCGTCGGCACAGCCCCCCGCGAGGCAGCCCACGGCGGCGGCCTCGATCTCCTCGGCGATGGAGGGGGAAAACCCGAACCAGACCCGCGGGCACACGACAATGGCGGGGGTGCTGATGGCGGTCACCCCCTGCCGGCTGGCCAGGGCAAGGAGCGTTTCGAAGCTCTCCCGGTCCTTCCAGACGTCGTAGGACTCCACGGAGAGTCGGGGGAAGCGCCCCTTCAGACCCTGGAGAAAAACCTTCCCCTCGGCGCAGTGGGGGCAGTTCTCGGCCCAGAAGAAGTGGACCGTGACCGCCGGAGCCATCCCCTCGCGCTCATCCGCGGACGCCCATGGGGCCGCGAGAAGCAGCGCCGCAATCATAAGCCATGACGCCCGAGTGCGCACCTGTCGCCTCCGAACCTTAGCGGGGTCTCTCACTCCGGATCAACTCTACCAGAAAACCACTCCCCGGTTCCGACCCCGAAGGGCGCTTTGGGCTGGGAAAAAAATCCGGCATGGTGTATTAAATGAGCATCCCTTCAGACTCCCCCCCCCGGTCCCCGGCCGCCCGATTTCCTCCCGGCCCGGAGAAAGGATATCCCATGCCCGTCGCCATACGCCCTGAAGATTTGCGCTACAGCTACCTCGATACGTCCCAGGACAAGGGCCGGACGGTCTTCAAGGGGAAGCCGGACCGGGGCTACTTCGACCGGCACGAGCTCTCCGAGGTGATCGCCATGCTGGAGGCCGTGCTCGATCAGCTCGGGTGCCGCGACCTGACGGAGCTTCCGCGGCTCGAGGAAATCCTGCACCGGGTCCTCCCCCGTGACATCAGCCGCCGGGAGGAGGTCTTCGACAGTCTCGTCGGGGCCATGCGTGAGTTGCGGCAGTTCTGATCCCCCGGGAGGAGAATGGCATGGCCGAAAAGGAACTTTTCTGGAGAGCCCCTGACCAGTGCGCACGGTTGGCCGAAATGGTCAGCTGCTCCGCGGAGACGAAGGATCTGCCCCTTCGGAGGGATGTGCGCTCCCTGGGCCGGCTGCTCGGGGTGGTCATCAAGGAGCAGGCGGGGGAGGAAGTCTTTGCCGCCGAGGAGGAGTTGCGGAGGCTGGCCATCCGGCACCGGGAACTCACCGAGGAGCGGGGGGAGGACTGCCTCGGCCTCGCCGAGGAGGATGACCTTCAGCGCAGGGCCGTGGAGATCATCGGCGGGATGAGGGTGGCCGACACCTACCAGATCATCAAGGCCTTCGGAACCTTCTTCGAACTGACCAATCTGGCCGAGACCAGCCATCGCAGGCGCCGTCGCCGGGCGGCGGAGCTTGCTCCCGGCGATCTCGACAAGCCGGGCTCCATCCGGGGGACCCTGCGCCGGCTTCGGGAGGCGGGTCTCGGGGCAAGCCAGGTCCTCGAGCTGCTCGGATCGGTGGCCGTGACCCCCGTCTTCACCGCCCACCCCACGGAGGTGGCCCGCAGGGTGGTTCTCTTCAAGCGCCGGCGCATCGCCCGGGCCCTGGAGTCCCTCGACCGCCTCCCTCTCACCGACGAGGAGGTCGAGCGCTGCCAGGAGACGATCCTGGCGGAAATCACCGCCCTTTGGCAGAGCGACGAAGTGCGCCGGCGGAAACCGACGGTGGCCGATGAGATCCGCATGGGCCTCGACCACTACGGTGTCTCCCTGATCCCCTCCATCGCAGAGCTCTATCGGGACCTGGCGTCTGCCTTTTCCGAGGTCTACGGCGTCCACCTCGACCCCGCGGAGCTGCCGACGGTGGTCCGGTTCGGCTCCTGGATCGGCGGGGACCGGGACGGAAACCCCTTCGTCACCGTCGAGGCCACGGGAGAGGCGCTGCAGAGGGCCCGGGAAACCATTTTCGGCCACTACCTCCAGGCGGTGGACGAGCTGAGGGAACTCCTGACCCCTTCCACCTGCCGGGTGGGGGCCAGTCCCGAGCTGATCGCCGCCACCGCCCGCTACGGCGAGAGGCTGCCGACCGCCGGACCCCTGGCCGAAACGCTGCCTGACTGCGAGCTCTACCGGAGGTTTCTCGGCTTTGTCCATTGCCGCCTCCGGTCGGCTCTGGAGCATCCGGCCGCCGCCGGGTCCTATCCCGGCCCGGAAGAGTTTCTGGCCGATCTGAGGCTCATGCGGGAGAGCCTCGCCCTCGAACGTGGGGGGCGGCTGGCGACCCAGCTTCTCGACCCCCTGATCCGGCGCCTTCAGACCTTCGGTTTTCACCTCCACGCCCTCGATATCCGCCAGCATGCCCGCATCCATTGCTCGGCGGTGGAGGAGCTGGCCGCGGGGAAGGTGTCGGGGGCGGAGCTTGCGGCCTCCCCGTCGAAGGAGACGGGGGAGCTGCTCGAAACCCTGCGGGCCGTCGCCGGCCTCAAGGGGCAATATCCCCCCGGGGCCCTACGCAGCTATGTGATCAGCGGGGCGAGCAGGGGGGAGGATGTCTTCTCCCTGGTCTGGCTGATGGAGCTCTGCGGCATCGGGGTGGGGGGCTCGCCGGAGGGGAAAGACCCGGGCCTGATGCCCGTTCCCCTCTTCGAGTCGATCGAGGATCTGCGCCGGGCACCGGAGATCTGTCGGGCGCTCTGGTCCGGACCGGCCTATCAGCCCCTGCTCGACTCCTGGGGGAGATGGCAGGAGGTGATGCTCGGCTACTCCGATTCCAACAAGGACGGGGGGATGCTCACCAGCACCTGGGAAATCTTCAAGGCCCACCGGGGGCTCCACCGGGTGGCCGGGGAGTGCGGCGTTCATCTTCGTCTCTTCCACGGCCGGGGCGGGACCGTGGGACGCGGCGGGGGACCGACCCACCGGGCCATCGTCGCACAGCCGCCGGGAGCCTTTTCCGGGGACTTCAAGCTGACCGAGCAGGGGGAGGTGATCAACTTCAAATACTCCGACCCCGATCTGGCCCGGCGCAACCTCGAGCTCATGGTGGCCGCCTCCCTGGAGGCCCTGGCTTCTCCCGCCCTGGGGACCAAGGTCCGGCAGGAGTGGGAGGAGGCCCTGGAGGAGATGTCGGCGGCGGCCTTCGCCTTCTACCGGGAGCGGATCGCGGACAATCCCGACATCCTTCCCTATTTCGAGCAGGCG
>JBFHXN010000384.1:0-3198 GCA_041598955.1 Desulfuromonadales bacterium
ACCCGCTCGCTCTGCTCGCTCGAGACACAGAGGCACGGAGAAGGGCTTGGAATTGCTGAACCTTTGGACTACGACCCTGACAGGCAACCGATGGGAGTCGGCGCCATCCGGTAGGGTGGAATAAGGCCCACCGGGGCCGTTTCCACCGATTGGTGGGAACGCTGCGCTTTTCCCACCCTACGAGACTGGTCAGGCCCTCTTCCTCCCCACCCCCTCCTCCAGCCAGGCGTACCACTCCTCCATCCCCTCCCCGCTGTGACAGGAGAGTTCGAAGATGCGCATCCGGGGGTTGACCTGCCGGGCGAAGGCCTTGCATTTCTCGATGTCGAAGCGCAGGTAGGGGAGCAGGTCGAGTTTGTTGAGGATCATGGCGTCGGCGGCGCGGAACATCTGGGGGTACTTCAGGGGTTTGTCCTCCCCTTCGGTCACCGAAAGGACCGCCACTTTGTGGTCCTCGCCGAGGTCGAAGGAGGCCGGGCAGACCAGGTTCCCCACGTTCTCGATCATCAGGATGTCGGTGGCGGAGAGGTCGAAGGGCTCCACGCCGTGGCCGACCATGTGGGCGTCGAGATGGCAGCCGGCGCCGGTGTTGATCTGCTTGACCGGCACCCCCGTGGCGGCGATGCGGTCGGCGTCGTTGGTCGTCTGCTGGTCTCCCTCCAGAACGGCGAAGCGCAGCTTCCCCTTGAGGTCGGCGAGGGTGCGCTCCAGAAGGGAGGTCTTCCCCGAGCCGGGAGAGCTCACCAGGTTGAGCACGAAGAGGCCGTGCCGGGCGAAGGACTCCCGGTTGCGGGCGGCGAGACGGTCGTTCTTGGCGAGGAGGTCTTCCTCGAGGCGCAGGGTGCGCGTCCCCTCCCCGGCGTCGTGGTGATGGTGCTCGCGGGCATGATCGGGCCCATGGTCGTGATCAGGCGGCGGACAGCCGCAGTCGATGCACATGGCTAATCGACCTCCAGTTCGGTGATGCGAAGCTCATTGCCCCCCAGGGGCTCCAGGGCATAGCTGCCGCAGGCGGCGCAGGTGAAAGTCTGGGGATCGAGATCGGTTTCGGCGCCGCATTCCCCGCAGCGCCCCTTCCCCTGAACCCGGTCGATGATCAGCCGGGCCCCCTCCAGGAGGGTCCCGCTGGAGCAGGCCTCGAAGCAGAACTCCACCGCCTCGGGGATCACCCCGGAGAGGGAGCCGATCTGCACCGTGAGGGAGCGGATCTTCCTCGCCCCTGCCCGGCGGGCGTGATCCTCGGCGATTTCAATGATGTTCCGAGTAATGCCGACCTCATGCACGTCGGGGGCGCTCCAGTTTGTCCGCGAAGTGTTGCAAAGGGCAACTATAGGTCGTCCCGCCCCCAAAAATCAAGGTGACCCGGTGGGAAATGGCGTATACGTCTGGATATCCCCCGACGGGGGTCAAAAGGTTTGCCGGAGGAGCCGGGGATTTGCTATCGTGCCCGGGGAACAATCCACTCAGGGGCGACCGCCCCGGGAGAGTCTGAAGCATGGAACAGAGAAGGATCTACGTCTGCGACGATCAGCCCGAGATGCTGAGCCTCCTCGCCAGGATGCTCGAGCCGCGGGGCTACGAGGTCGTTTCTTTTGGAGGGGGCCCGGCACTGCTCAAGAGCCTCGAGGAGCACCGGGAAGAGCACCCCGACCTGGTGCTTCTCGACGTCAAGATGCCCGGCATGGACGGCTTCGAGGTGTTGCGGCGCCTGCGCGTCCTTCGCCCCCAGGCCGCCGTGGTGATGATGAGCGCCTTCGCCACCGTGCGCAGCGCCGTGGAGGCCATGAAGCAGGGGGCTTCCGACTTTCTCATCAAACCCTTTTCCTCGGACGAGTTGACCGCGATGGTCGACCGGGTGGTGGAGAAGAGCCGCCTGGTCGAGGAGAACCGCTCCCTGAAGGCCGAGATCCGCCGCCGGTTCGACCCGGGGCAGGTGGTCTACGCGAGCCTCCCCTTCCGCCGGGTGGTGGAGCTGGCCCAGAAGGTCGCTCCGAGCGATGCCAGCGTCCTCATCCAGGGGGAGAGCGGCACCGGCAAGGAGCTGATCGCCTCCATCATCCACTACGGCAGTCGCCGCAAGGAGGAGCGCTTTCTCACCATCAACTGCGCCGCCCTCACCGACACCCTCCTCGAGAGCCAGCTCTTCGGCCATCTCAAGGGGGCCTTCACCGGGGCGGTGGCCAACCAGAGGGGCCTTGTCGAGGAGGCCCACAAGGGGACCCTCTTCCTCGACGAGATCGGGGATATCAGCCCGGGGCTCCAGGCGAAGCTGCTGCGGGTGCTCCAGGAGAAGGAGTTCATCCCCCTGGGCTCCACCAAGGTCCGCCACTCCGACGTGCGCTTTCTCGCCGCCAGCAACAAGGACCTGGAAACGGAGGTGGCCGAGGGGCGCTTCCGGGAGGATCTCTTCTACCGGCTCAACGTGGTGACCATTTATCTCCCCCCCCTGCGGGAGCGCCGGGAGGACATCCCCCTGCTGGCCGAATATTTCTTGGCCCGGTACGCCAGCCGCGGCACCCGGCGGATCCTCCCCGAGGCCATGCAGCGGCTGCGCCAGTACGACTGGCCCGGCAACGTGCGGGAGTTGGAGAACATCATCGAGATGGCCGCCATCCTCGCCGAAGGGGAGAGCATCGGCCCCGATCACCTGCCGGTGAAGGTCTCCGAGGGGCGGCCGGCCGTATTCGCTCTCCCCCAGACCCAGATGTCCCTCGAGGATGTGGAGCGGCTCTACATCGAACAGGTTTTTCGCCAGACCTGTTTCCACAAGGTCAAGACCTCCGAGATCCTCGGCATCAGCCGCAAGACCCTCGACCGCAAGCTGGCCCAGTTTGGCATCGGGAGGGACGAAGAGGGGGGCGCTCCGTCGCCATGAGGGGCCGCCGGGGAATCGGAAGGGACAGGCCGTCGAGACGGGGCAGGCTGTCCCTTTGGTCTTCAGGGGGTAGAATGATAATCCAGCCATGATCGCCTCCCTGTTCCAGGAGCGCAGCGCCATTCTCGGCGCCATCCGGGAGGGGGTGGTGGCGATTGACGGCGGGGGCGGGTGGCCGTTTTCAACTCCCCCAGACCCAATTCCCTGGGCTCTCGCCCATAGGGCTCGAACACAAAAGGACCGGCTGACTCAGCCGGTCCTTTTGTGTTGGGGAAATCGCCGAAAGGCTCATCCCCCCCCGATGTCGTCATCGGGTCATTCCA
>JBFHXN010000385.1:0-3194 GCA_041598955.1 Desulfuromonadales bacterium
GCACGCCTCGCCGGCATCCCGGGGCTTGCCCAGGACGGTTTCGTCCCGCAGCACGATGGTGTCGCTGCCGATGAACCAGCGCCCCTCCAGACCGGGGCGCTCGGCCACCTCGGCGGCCTTCTCCCGGCTCAGGCGGATCACGTGGTCCCGGGGGGATTCGCCGGGGAGCAGCTCCTCGTGGGCCCGGCTGGGAACGACGGAAAAGGGGATACCGACGGAGGTGAGAAGCTCCCGGCGGCGGGGGGAGGCGGAGGCGAGGACGATCGACACGGGAAACTCCAAAGTTTTTCTGTGGGTCACGGGGAGAGGGGGGCTGAAGAGGGTCTCGCAGGGTGGAGCGAACTCAAGACCCGGAGCGCCCCTCGAGAAGGGCCAGTCGCCAGGGGTCGAGATCGGCCAGGGCCCTCTCCGCGAGGGCGAGGCGGCGGTCGGTGCGGCGGAGCCGACCTCCCTCCAAGGGGGGAAAGAGGCCGTAGTTGACGTTCATGGGCTGGAAGTTCTCGGGGGAGGATTCGGCCAGGTGGGTGAGGAGAGCGCCGAGGGCGGTGGTGGCGGGAGGGAGGGGAACGGGACGCCCCTGAAGAGACCGGGCCGCGAAAAGGCCCGCCAGAAAGCCGGCCGCCGCCGACTCCACATACCCCTCGACGCCGCTGATCTGGCCGGCGAGATAGATGCGGGGGTGCCCCTTGAGCTGCAGGGTGCGCTCCAGACAGCGGGGGGCGTTGACGAAGGTGTTGCGGTGGACGCTCCCCAACCGGGCGAAGCGGGCATGCTCCAGGCCGGGGATGGTGCGGAAGATGCGGCGCTGCTCGGGGTAGGTGAGCTTGGTCTGGAAACCGACCATGTTGAAGAGGGTGGCGTGGCGGTCGTCCTGGCGAAGCTGCACGACGGCGCAGGGTTCCCGGCCGGTGCGGGGGTCGGGGAGCCCCTTGGGCTTCATCGGCCCGAAGGCGAGGGTCATCTCCCCCCGGGCCGCCATCTCCTCGACAGGCATGCACCCCTCGAAGTGGATCATCTTTTCAAAATCCCGGGCGGGAACCTTCTCGGCACCCTTCAGGGCCTCGACGAAGGCGAGGTACTCCTCCCGGGAGAGGGGGCAGTTGAGGTAGTCGTCCCCCCCCTTGCCGTAGCGGGAGGCCCTCCAGGCCTTGCCGAGGTCGATGGTGTCGGCCTCGATGATGGGGGCGATGGCGTCGTAGAAGTAGAGGTGTTCCGCCCCGATCAGGCGGGAGAGCTCGGCGGAGAGGGCTTCGGAGGTGAGGGGCCCCGTGGCGAGGATGACCGTCCCCTCCTCCGGGAGGGCGAGGGCCTCCTCCCGGCGCAGTTCGATGCGGGGGTGGGCCTCGATGCGGGCAGTGACGTAATCGGAAAAACCCTCCCGGTCGACAGCCAGGGCCCCGCCGGCGGGAACGGCCGTGGCGTCGGCGGCCTCCATGAACAGGGTGCCGCAGCGGCGCAGCTCTTCCTTGAGGCAGCCGACGGCGTTGTTCATGGCGGCGCCCCGGAAGCTGTTGGAGCAGACCAGCTCGGCCAGCCCAGGGCTTTGGTGAGCGGGGGAGAAGCGGGCGGGCTTCATCTCGAAAAGGGTGACCCGCAGCCCCTCGGAGGCCGCCTGCCAGGCCGCCTCGCAACCGGCGAGCCCCCCTCCGATGATGGTGATTTTTTCCAAGGAATCAGCTTCCAGGGTGGGAGAGGATGGTTCTCCGACCAGTCTGACAGGTCAGACCAGTCCGACGGGTCGGACCGGTCGGAGAAAGGTTTTCAGGCTTTGGGCTTGGCGCCTTTGCCCGGAGCCTTCTTGCCGGCGCCTTTCTTGGCCGGCGCCTTCTTGGCCGCGGCCTTCTTCACGGGCTCCACCAGCTGCAGGCGCCAGTCGCACCCTTCCTTCGGGCACTTGCGGTAGGTGCCGTCGCGCTTGGTCACCTTCTCGACGATGACGGGGAAGCCGCACTTGGGGCAGGGTTCGGCCACGGGGGGATCCCAGAGGGCGAACTTGCACTGGGGGTAGCGGTTGCAGGAATAGAAGATCTTGCCGTAGCGGCTCTTCTTCTCCAGAAACTCCCCTTCCTTGCATTCGGGGCAGGAGATTCCCAGGGCCTTGGGCTTGACCAGGGGCTGGATGTTGCGGCAGGCCGGGTAGGCCGAGCAGGCGAGGAACTTGCCGTAGCGCCCCTCCTTGATGAGCATCGCCGCGCCGCACTTGTCGCATTTCTCCTCGGAGAGGACCGGCTCCTCCCGCTCCTCGCCCCCCAGGGGCTCGGTGTGGCGGCAGTCGGGAAAGCCCGAGCAGGCGAGAAAACGGCCCGCCTTGCCGAGCTTGATGACCAGGGGTTTTTCGCACTTGGGGCAGGTTTTGTCGGTCTGCTCGGTGGTCACCTGCTCCTTGCTCACCTCCTGCTCCTTCTGCTTGAGCAGGGAGATGAAGGGCTCCCAGAACTCGCCCAGGACCGGCTTCCAGGCCTTCTCCCCCCGGGAGATGGCGTCGAGGTCCTCTTCGAGCCCGGCGGTGAAGTCATAGTCGACGTAGCGGGCGAAATGCCCCGTCAGCAGGTCGCTGACCACCATCCCGACATCCTCGGGGAAGAAGGTGCGCTTCTCCAGCCGCACGTACTTGCGGGTCACCAGGGTGTTCATGATGGAGGCGTAGGTGGAGGGACGGCCGATGCCGTACTCCTCGAGGGTCTTGACCAGGCTCGCCTCGGTGAAGCGGGCCGGGGGCTGGGTGAAGTGCTGCTCGGGGAGAACCTCCCCGAGGGCGCACCCCTCCCCTTCGGCAAGAGGCGGCAGCAGCCCTTCCTTCTCCTCCTCCCCCTCGTCGTCGGTCCCTTCGATGTAGAGCTTCATGAAACCGGCGAAGCGGATCACCTGCCCGGTGGCGCGCAGGGTGAAGCGCTCTCCGGCGGCGACATCGACGGTGGTGGCGTCCAGTATGGCCGAGGCCATCTGGGAGGCGACGGTGCGCAGCCAGATGAGCCGGTAGAGCTTGTACTGCTCGGGGGTGAGATAACCCTTGATCTTGTCGGGATGGTGGGAGACCACCGTGGGCCGGACCGCCTCGTGGGCCTCCTGGGCATTCTTGGCCTTGCTCTTGTAGACCCGGGGCTTCTCCAGGGCAGACTCGGCCCCGTAGAGCCGGGTGATCACCTCGTTGGCCTCCCGGGTGGCCACGTCGGAGAGGGCCACCGAGTCGGTAC
>JBFHXN010000386.1:0-3187 GCA_041598955.1 Desulfuromonadales bacterium
CGGCGGTGTAGAAGCCCCCCAGGCGGAACTGGGCCGAGACGACCATCAGGCCGAAGAGCAGGGCCAGGGTCGGCACGTCCATGGAGCCCCACCCTTCGGAGAGGCTGACGCGCCCGCCGGCGAGAAGCAGCAGGGCCCCGAGGAGGGCGAGGCCCGTGCGGTCGATGGCCAGGCCGGGGAGCCGGCCGAGGATCATCCCCAGGTAGACCAGAAGAAAGACGGCGAGGATGGTCAGGTCCATGGCGGCGGAGGGGGGCTTCGGGTCAGGAGGAGGGGAGGGCGGCCAGCCCGATCACCGTCTCCCGGTCGAGGAGCCTGTGGTCGAGCAGGGCCTGCTTGAGCCTCTCGGTGATGTCGCTTGCCACCAGGCGCTCGAGGCGGATGTCGAGGACGTAGACCTTGATCCGCATCCGGGTGAGGAAGGTCCGATCGAAGCGGTCCTCGATGGCGACCACGATCGGTTTTTTCAGAAAGACGTAGGGGGAGCAGGCGGCGGCCTCCCGGGCCAGCTCACGGGCCTGGCCGACATCGACGCTGGCGGGGAGGTGGAATTCGACCACCACCATCTCGTCGAGCTCGCCGGCGTTGGAATTGGATACGGCCTGGCCCAGCACCATGGAGTTGGGCAGGGTGACGGTCGAGTCGTCGAAGGTCTGGATGCGGGTGGAGCGCAGGCCGATGCTGCGCACCTCGCCGTAATGGCCGCCGGCGTCGATCATGTCCCCCACCCTAAAAGGGCGGTCGAAGAGAATGACGATCCCCGCGATGATGTTCTTGATCAGGTCCTGGGCCCCGAGGCCGAGGGCGAGGCCGGCCGAGGCGCTGATGGCCAGCAGGGTGTTGAGGGGGGGGTTGAAGACGGCGAAGACGACGAAAGCGGTCGTGCCGATCCAGATGCCGAGGCGCAGCACGGGAAAGAGGCTGGAGATGAAGATCCGGTAGCGTCCGAACTTGGCGGCGAGCAGGTCGGCGCCAAGTTTCATCCCCCAGACGAAGGCCCAGGTCAGGCCGAAAAAGACCAGGGCCACGACGAGCTTGAAGAGGGAGAACTGCTCGACGATGTTCTTAAGGGTATCTTCCTGCATGGATTCCCCCTCAGTAGAGGATGTTCATCGATTCGAGCTGCGTGGAAACCGGCCCGAAAAAGACCGGGTTGAGCTGGTAGCGGGTGGCCAGGCCTCCCTCCCCGCGCCCCTCGGCCTGCAGCAGGTTGAGCTGGGCGAGGTAGTCCAGGAGCAGCCGTGCCTCCAGGGGGGTCTTGCGGAAGATCTCACTGTACTCCTCGGGGGTGAGGCCGCCGTGGCTGTGCACCTCCCCCAGGGCGAAGAGGTAGTCCCGCCCCAGGGCCCGCAGAAAGCCGTAGTCGAGCTTCCCCAGGGGGCAGATCTTGAGGGTCTGCTCCCCTTCGTCGTACTCCAGGCAGAGGAGCCAGTAGTAGAGAGCCGCGTCGATGTTCCCCGACGTGGCTGCGAAGAGGTCTTTGAAGAAGCGGCTCTGCCGGGTGGGCTGATCCTCCTCGTCCGGTCCGCCTTCCTCGCGGGGGTGGTAGAACAAGGGAACCCCGGAGGTGCGGTGGCGCAGAAGGATGGTCTCCTGCAACTCCTCCTGGGTGTGGAAGAGGGTTCTCACCTGGTGGGTGAAGTACTGGGCGATGCCGAGCTGGTAGTCGAGCCGGGTCCAGGGATACCTGCGGAAGGTGACGACCCAGAGGATGTGCCGCCGTGTGGCCATCAGCACGTAGAAGAAGGCGCGGGCCCCCCGATAGCCGCCGATGACCCGCAGGGCGAGGTGGTGTCCTCCCTCGACGACCAGGATCCTGCGCGGCCCGGAAAGAAGGTGTTCGATCACCCCCTCGAGGGAGGCAAAGGGCTCCCCGGGCTCGAGCCAGCGGGTGAAGAGCTCCAGGGCATCCTGCTCGGAGCGCATCCGGCGGGCGACATCGAGGCGCAGCACCTCTTCGCCGACGCAGAACTCGCTGACGAAACAGTTGATCAGGGAGGTCTTGCCGCTTCCCTCGGGACCGATGAGGGCGGCGCTGCAGGTTTTCCCATCCCGCCAGCGCCGGGCGATCTCCTCGAGGGTCTCCATCTCTTCGTCCCGGGCCACGAGGAACTCCCGGTTCTTCAGGGGGCCCAGGGTGAAGAGGCGGCGGTAGAGGGAGGGGAGATCCCGGGCCCGCTCCAGGACCTGCGAGGTGGTGGGGAGATCGGTGAGATGGAGCAGGGCGTCGGCGGTCTGGCCGGGCCTGCCGACCAGGCTCTGGAGGTTGCGCAGCAGGTGGCCGGTCTGGGTCAGGCCGCTGCTGGCGGTGCGGGAGACCTCGTCCTTGCCCTGCTCGATCAGCTCCTGCCCCCTCTGCCATTTGTCGGAGAGGCTCCGCAGCAGCCTCCGCCAGAGGTAGGTCAGGATATGGCGGGGTTCGCCGGCGCTGGCCAGCTCGGAGCGCAGGCGGATGACGAATTCGCGGTGGCTCTTCTCCAGGGCGGCGGGGAGCTCCTCGTAGAAGGCGAAGAGGGGCTCGAGGGCCCTCCGGATCTGTTCCCGCCCGTCGGAGAGGGCTCCCAGCACCTGGTCGGCGGTTTCCGAGGGGGTCGAGGTTTCCCCTTCCTCCTCCCCCTCCGAAGGAGCCTCCTCCGGCGGGGCGGCCCTCTTTTTGAGGTCGTCGATGGCGACCTCGAGGTGGAAGCGGATGCCTCGCCAGAGATCGGCGAAACGGGCGAGGGCTTCCTGGTGGAGATCCCCGTGGCGCCGGACCAGCGGGTGCGCTCCAGGGTCGGTCGGCAGGAGTTCCTCGACCAGGAGCCGGGGAGGGATGCCGACGCGGACCAGGAGTCGGTTCCAGAGCTGCCGGGCCAGGCTCGCTGAGGAACCCTCGTCGGCCGGGGCGGTGGGCCGTTCGGGGAGCTGGACAGCCGCCTCCCGGCAGTGGCGGGAGATGGCAGCCAGGATCGAGGCGATTGGTTTGCGGCGGGGGGAGAGGTTCCGGATCTCCTTGTCGATGCCGGCGCGAAGCTTGCGGTTGATCCAGACGAGCTGCCCCTCGATCTCGGTGATCAGGCGGGAGGGTTCGATCTCTTCATCGGACGCCTGGAAAAGGGCAGCCAGGCGCTCCCGGCTCTTCTCCAGCCCCTCGCCGACCCGGGCGCATTCCTCCTCCAGCCCCTTTCTGATCTCCTCCATGCGGGGC
>JBFHXN010000387.1:0-3186 GCA_041598955.1 Desulfuromonadales bacterium
GACGGCACCATTTCGTCGAGCAGCTTGCCGGCCTGTTCGGCCAGCCCGACCGAGCCCTTGGCGACCTGACCGATCTCCTGCGCCGCGACCTGGCTGCGTTCGGCCAGCTTGCGCACCTCGGCCGCCACCACCGCGAAGCCCCGTCCGTGCTCCCCGGCCCGGGCCGCCTCGATGGCGGCGTTGAGGGCGAGAAGGTTGGTCTGGCGGGCGATCTCCTCGATGATCATGATCTTCTGGGCGATCTCCCGCATGGCCACCACCGCTTCGGCGACCGCTTCTCCTCCGGCCGCGGCATCCCGGGAGGCCTGCTGGGCGATCTGTTCGGTCTGCAGGGCGTTGTCGGCATTCTGGCGGATGTTGGCGGTCATCTGCTCGATGGTGGAGGAGGCCTCCTCGGCGGCGGCCGCCTGGGCGCTCGCCCCTTCGGACATGCCCTGGCTGGAGTCGGCGATCTGGCTGGCTCCGGAGGTCACCTGGTCGGCGGCGCTGCGGATGCGCAGGATGAGATCGGAGAGATCCTCTCCCAGCTTGCGGAGGCTGCCTCGGATGCGGTCGCGACCGTCCCGGGGGGAGACGGCGAAGGTGAGATCTCCCTGGGAGAGTTTCTGCAGGGCGGAGACGACCTCGTGCTCGAGGTTGTCTGCGAAATTGTCCATGGCCCGGGCCATGCGCCCGATCTCGTCGCTGCGGTCGAGCTGCAGGCGCTGGTCGAGGTGCCCCCGCTCGAGCTCCTCGAGCATGCCGACGGTCCGGTCGAGGGGGCGGGCGACGCTGCGGGCGATGAAGATGCCGAAGAGCAGGGCGGCGCTGACGCCCAGGAGGATGGCGGCGATGAGGACCACGGTCACACCGTTGGCCACCCTCTTCCCCTCCTGCAGGCCGTCGGAGACCTTGCGGTTGGTCTCCTGGACCACCTCCTTCAGCAGGACCTCGGTCTCGGCCAGGGCCGGCCCCGAAACCTCCCGCTGGTGCTCGGCCATCCGGTCGTAGAGGGTGAGGGACTCCTCGATCGGCTTGACCATGTCGTCGACGTAGAACTGGATGCTGTCGACGCTGGGGAGAACCTCGTAGAGGTAGACGTCCTTGGCCAGAGCGTATTCCCGGATGGCGAGAAAGTCGGCGATCCCTCCAACCGATTTGTAGACCGCCTGCAGCTGCTCCTGGAGCCGCTCGACGGCTTGCTGCACGTCGGGGTTCTGGACCTGCAGCCCCGCAAGCCACTGCCAGAAGGTGGATTGGGTGGGATCGAGGTTGCCGGTGAAGGTGGCCTGTTCGAAGACGGCCTTGCTGGTTTCGGCGGCCCAGGATTTGTAACCTCCGAAATAATGTTCGGCGTCGAGGGCGAGCTTCTGGGGGTTGCCGATGGCCAGAGCGTTGACCTGGCCGCTCATCTGGAGGAATTCATCCACGGATCCCTTCCAGGTGTTCCAGGTGCCGAGGAAACGATTCCAGAGCTCCGTCTCCCGGTCGCTCTTGGGGAGGGCCTGGTAGGCGGCGATGGCCGCGCCGGCCGATTCGAAGGCACCGCGCAGGGACTCCTCCTCGAGAGCCCTCTTCTCCAGGCTCAGGGAGGGGTTGAGCAGGGCCCGCTCGGCAGCCTTGATGGTGGACTGGGCTTCCTTGAGGTTGAGAATGGCCTGGAGCCCCGGGATGTCGACTTCGCCGGTCCCCAGCAGCTGACCCTTCATCCGGGCCGCGCCACCCCAACCGACCACTCCGACCACGGCACAGATCAGGGCGACGAGGCCGAAGCTGAGGATGAGTTTTTTCTGCAGGTTCAGGTTCATGGGAAGTCTCCGGGTCGAAGAGTGTGCCGGAGCTCCCGAGGGAGCTCCGGCCGTCTGGCTCATCAGTCGAGAATGAATTTCTTGCCTTCTGCGGAGCGGAAGAAGTCAATGATCTTCTGCACCTCGGGGGTGGGCTTGCCGACGGTGATCAAAGCCAGAGGGCGGCTGATCGGGTCGGAGGCGACGATTTTGGTCTTGACGGGGTTGAGGTGGAAGAAGCCTTCGCTCACGGCCCCGATCCCCCCCTTGTTTCTCGAGACCTCGTTGATTTCGAGGCGGGTGCTCTGCACCTCTATGGCGTTCGGGGCATAGGCCGCCCCGCCCATGGCCATTTTCTGGAAGACCGCTTTGGTGGAGCTGCCGGCGTGGCTGGTGACGACCACCACAGGCATGTCGGGACCTCCGACCTCTTTCCAGTTGGTGATCTTGCCGCTGTTGAGGTCGGCGAGCTGGGACCAGGAAAGCTTGTTCACAGGATTGTCGGCATTGACGATGGGGACGATGACGTCATCGGTGATGGTGTGAAACTGCAGGTTCTTGGGGACCGCGATGGGGGCGAGCCCCTCTTCCTTTCGGACCTTCTGGGCCGACTCGATGCTCTCCTCCAGGGTGTTGGAGGACATGGCGACGGTGGTCTTCCCTTCGATGAGGGCGAGTATCCCCTTGCCGGTGCCGACGCCGAAGGCCTTGACCTTCACTCCGGTGGCCTGCTCCAGGGCCTTGGCACCAGGCTCGATGAAGCGCTTCTGGCAGGTGGTGGATCCCCAGACGGGGACTTCGGCGGCCAGGGCCGGGATCCCTCCCAGGAGGAATGCCGAAAGTGCGAGCAGTGCGGAACCAAACCATTTTCTTTCCATCGTGTGACTCCTTTCTACAGGTTTTGTTGGAAACGACTCAGCCACTCTATCAAATGTTTTCCCGATAACCCAAATCCAAAATGTTCAGGGATCAAGGGATGCGCCCCTCCTCCGGAGGGATGAGCGAAACGCTCGAGATCCTGAAGAGCAGATAGTATGCCAAACAACGCAAGCCGGACTTCAGTTGAACCAACGGGAACCGGGCTCGACGGAAAAACTCTAGTGAAAAGGTAGGGATAGAGGGGCGAAACCTTGTGGGGTGGGGCCGGGAGCTGTTTCGATGGGAATGGGAGAGTTCCGGATTTTTGTCAAGGTGGCAAAATGACGTCACCTCGGGAGAGTGTCAACCTCGTCCCTCGGAAGGGTCTGGAGGGGCTGAGCACGGCCAAATAGCCGGGAGGGTCAGAAATGGTCACCCCGGGAGAGGGTCACGGCACCGCGACGGCAAAAGGCGAGGCAGGTTTCGCAGCCGATGCAGCGATCGGGATGGTGACCGGGGGGCTTGCCGGGTCCCAGGGCCAGGTGAAGGGCGCCGGTGGGGC
>JBFHXN010000388.1:0-3177 GCA_041598955.1 Desulfuromonadales bacterium
GAGGAGTGAGGCGTAGCGGAAGCTACGTCGCAGCGACGAGATCAAGGGGAACGCAGCAGATGAGGGTTTTTCAGCAGCCTGACGCCCAGGACCCTCTTGGGGTCCTGGGCGCAGAGCATCACTCGGAGCCGGCCACCTTGTCGACCTGATGCAGGGGGGCGTCCTTGCGGCTCTCCCGCCTCCCGGTCCCATGGGCCTCTCGCTCCCGTTCCTCCCTTGTTCCACCCTCCTCATGGCGAAGCAGGCTCTCCTTGAAGTCCTGCCATCTTTCCCTGAAGGTTTCGTTTCCCAGTTCGGTTCTCATGGCGTACCTCCTCTTCGTGGGTCGTTCCTGACTCCATTATACAGCGGAGGGGCGGGAGACATCATCGGTGCGCCTCGCAGACCAGGGAGGTTTTTGGTATATTTTTCCCCAGAGACATCTGATTCCAAAACGATGAGGGGGATGCCCGCCATGGCCTTCAATCCCGTTTTGGTCGCCACTCGGATGGAAAAACCCGATTGGTACCAGCTGACCGGGGAATTCGCAAAACCCGACCTTCGCAGATCGATCTGGCAGCTCGCCACCACCATCCCCCCCTATCTTCTCCTGCTGGTCCTGATGGGCTGGACGGTCCTCGAGGGATACCCCTACTGGATCACCTTAGGACTAGCCGTCCCCGCGGCCGCCCTGTTCTCGCGCATTTTCATCTTCTTCCATGACTGCACCCACGGCTCCTTCTGCTCCTCTCCCCGGTGGAACCGCAACGTCGGTTATCTCTGCGGCATCCTGACCTTCACAGCCTTTCATGACTGGCGCCGCTTCCACGCCGGGCATCACATCACGGCCGGGGACCTCGACCGGCGGGGCCTGGGAGACATCTGGACCCTGACCCTGGAGGAATACCGCGAGTCGTCTTTCCTGCTGCGGCTCGGCTACCGGCTCTTCCGGAATCCCCTCATCATGTTCGGCCTGGGTCCCGGCTACTACTTTCTTCTCCGGAACCGGATGCCGAGCAGGGGGGCCAAGAAACGGGACGTGCTGAGCGTGGTCTACACCAACCTGGCCCTGGCGGCGATCGTCGTGACCGCCTCCCTGACCATCGGTTTCAAGACCTACCTCCTGGTCCAGTTGCCGGTGGTGTTGCTGGCGGCGACCCTCGGCATCTGGCTCTTTTATGTCCAGCACCAGTTCGAGGGGGTCTATTGGGCCCGCCATGAGGAGTGGGACCCCATGCGGGTGGCCCTGGAGGGGGCCTCCTATTACCGGCTGCCGAGGCTTCTGCAGTGGGTCACGGGAAATATCGGCTTTCACCACGTGCACCACGTGCGACCCGGGATCCCCAATTACAACCTTCAGCGGTGCCATGAAAAGATCCCGGCCCTTCGAGCCGTCCGTCCCCTGACCCTCAGAGGGAGCCTGCGATCCTTGCGGCTGAGATTGTGGGATGAAGAGAATCAGCAAATGGTGGGCTTCCAGGGGGTCTAGGGGCCGGGGCGATCCCTCTCCGGGTTCATCTCCCCCTCCGGAGCCGCCGGTGCCCACTATTGACGGATGGGGTCGGCGGAAGGCGAGCTCTTCCTTGTTCCCCCGATGTCACCGATGGCCTTCGACCGCCATGGCACGATCCCTGCTAAGATCTGGGCGGACGGGGCCCCTGGAATCGGGTGCCCGGGGCTATTCTTGACAGGGAGAGGAGGCATGAATCCGATGGAGAAAAAGACCGATCGCTACAAGACCTACACCGATATCGACTGCGAGGGAAATGCCCGGCGGCTGATGACGATGCTGGGGCGGCACATCGACGATCCCGCAAAGACCAACCTCTACTGGGAGAAGTTCAAGGAGAAGCTGGCCCGCGCCCGGCGGGGCGAGGCGGGGGCCGGGGACGAGCTCTTTCTCATTCACGCCTCCATCAACGTCATTCGGGATTACCTGGAGGAGTTGGAGGACGAAGAGGCCCTGGCGTTGCTCGACCGGATCGAGGTGGAGTGCTGCTGACCCCCTGGGCAGCGGTTGCCGCTTTTCTAGGCAGTCGTCCCCCCCTTTCTCCGGGGGGAGCAAAGGGGAGATGGAGGTAAAGGCACTGTAAAACAAGTCAGTTACGAGGCAGTCCTTGTCTTGGCACGTTGTCTGCTTATAGCTGGGTGAACGCAAAAAAGGACACAAGGTCGTGTCCGACTGAAACGAGGCAAAGAGGCCCGCGGGAAAATCTCCCGGCGGGTTTTTTTATTTTTCAGCACGGCAGCAGATGAGCGGCGCAAGGAGCGCGCCGCCCGGGCGAAGGGGCCCCATCCGGAACAATCCGGGTGGGGCCTTTCCATTCAGAGAGGAGCCGACCATGAGCATCGCGGAATTCATCCTGGGCATCACCGGACTCGTCCTCTTCATCGTTTTTCACACCCTCCTGGCGACCTGGGTCTGCACCCGGCGCCCCGGAGGAATCGTGCGAAACATCGGAAGGAACTAGACGTCACTCCCTCGGTTCAGGGTTGACCCGGACACATCAACGGGGATGCCGCCTCGGGGTGGCCCTGAACCGGATAACCCAAGCAGAGAAAAGGAGAAAGACCATGGCAGAGAAAAAACTTCGTCAGATCGCAATCTACGGCAAAGGCGGCATCGGCAAGTCCACCACCACCCAGAACACCGTGGCCGGCCTCGCCAGCCTCGGCAAGAAGGTGCTGATCATCGGCTGCGACCCCAAGGCCGACTCGACCCGCCTGATTCTCCACGCCAAGGCCCAGGCCACGGTCATGGACAAGGTTCGCGAGCTCGGCACGGTTGAGGACCTCGAGCTGGAAGATGTCCTCAAAAAGGGTTACGGCGACGTCATGTGCGTCGAGTCGGGTGGCCCCGAGCCGGGCGTCGGCTGCGCCGGTCGCGGCGTCATCACCGCCATCAACTTCCTCGAGGAAGAGGGCGCCTACACCCCCGACCTCGACTATGTCTTCTACGACGTCCTCGGTGACGTCGTCTGCGGCGGTTTCGCCATGCCGATCCGCGAGAACAAGGCCCAGGAAATCTACATCGTCGTCTCCGGCGAGATGATGGCCATGTACGCCGCCAACAACATCTCCAAGGGGATCGTCAAGTACGCTGCTTCCGGCAGCGTCCGTCTGGCCGGGTTGATCTGCAACAGCCGCAACACTGACCGTGAGGCCGACCTGATCGAGGCTCTTGCCAAACGCCTTGGC
>JBFHXN010000389.1:0-3157 GCA_041598955.1 Desulfuromonadales bacterium
CCCCCCAGCTCCGTGTTGGCCGGCTGGAAGGTCCAGGGGATGAAGGCGGTGAATCCTCCGGTCCGCTCCTGGATCTCCCGCACCCTAAAGAGGTGCTCGACGATGTCCTCCGGGCGCTCCCTGGAGCCGAACATCATGGTCGCCGTGGTGCGCATGCCGAGGAGGTGAGCCTCCTCCATCACCGCCGCCCAGTCCCGCCAGCCGATCTTGTTGGGGGAGATCTCCTGCCGCACCTCGTCCACCAGTACCTCGGCCCCCCCGCCCGGCACCGAGTCGAGGCCCGCCGCCTGGAGGCGCCTCAGACACCCGGGCATGGAGAGACCCGAGAGGCGGGCCACGTGGACCACTTCGGCGGGGGAGAGGGAGTGGATCTGCACCTGCGGAAAGCGCCCCTTGATGCCGCGAAAGAGCTCTTCGAACCACTCGATCTTCAGGTCGGGATGGAGCCCCCCCTGCATGAGGAGCTGGGTGCCGCCATGCTCGACGAGCTCCTCCACCTTGCGGAAGATGGCGTCATGGGAGAGGACGTAGGCGTCGGAGGCCCCCGCGTCGCGGAAAAAGGCGCAGAACCGGCACCTGGACTGGCAGACGTTGGTGTAGTTGACGTTGCGGTCGACGACGAAGGTCACCCGTCCATGGGGGTGCTTCCTCCTGCGGAGGTCGTCGGCGTGCCGGCCGACGTCGAGCAGGTCCGCTTCAGTGAGGAGGAAGAGGGCTTCGGCGCGGTCCAGCGGGGTGCCGGTGGAACGTTTCTGGGATATCTGGTTCAGCATGGTGTCGAATTCCAGCTATCGGAGCTTTGAGGTGAACCACCGGAGGTCGTCAGGGCCTTATCCGAGGGAATCTCTTCCCCCGTGGCTAGAAAGACCTCAGTTCGTTGTAGAGGGTGTCCCGCTCCACCGGCACCCGCCCCGCCTTGCGGATCAGGGCGCAGAGCTGCTCCAGGCTGAGGGCCTGGGGGGAGTCGGCTCCGGCGTCGTGGCCGATCTTCTCCTCGACCACCGTGCCGTCGATGTCGTTGACCCCGAAGGCGAGGGCCACCTGGGCGATCTTCAGGCCGAGCATCACCCAGTAGGCCTTCACGTGACGGAAGTTGTCGAGGTAGATCCGGCTCACCGCCAGGGTCTTGAGGGCGTCGACCCCTCCCACCCCCTTCGCCCCCGGCACCCGGGTGTTGTCGGGCTGGAAGGCCAGTGGGATGAAGGCCTGGAATCCGCCGGTTTTGTCCTGGAGGGCGCGCAGCTTCGAGAGATGATCGACCCGGTCGGCATACTCCTCCAGGTGGCCGAAGAGCATGGTGGCGTTGGTCCTGAGCCCCGTGCGGTGGGCCGCCTCGATCACCTCCAGCCAGCGCTCCCCGGAGATCTTCTCGGGGCAGATCTTCTCCCGCACTCCCGGCGCGAAGATTTCGGCCCCCCCGCCGGGCATGGAGTCGAGACCCGCCCCCTTGAGCTCGGCGAGCACCTCCGCGGGCTGCTGCCCCGTCAGGGAGGCGAAGTAGTCGATCTCCACCGCCGTGAAGGCCTTGAGGTGGAGCTGGGGATTGTCGGCCTTGAGGGCGGCGAGCATCCCCAGGTAGAACTCGAAGGAGAGCCCGGGGTGGAGCCCCCCCACCATATGGATCTCCGTCGCCCCGGCAGCACTCGCCTCGGCGGCCTTCTCGAGGATGTCGGAGAGGGCAAGGGTGTAGCACCCCTCGTCCTCCACCCCCTTGCTGAAGGCGCAGAAGGTGCAGCGGTTGACGCAGATGTTGGTGTAGTTGATGTGGCGGTTGACGTTGAAGTAGACCTTCTCGCCGTTTTTCCTGCGATTGGCGCGGGCGGCGAGTTCGCCGACGGCCAGCAGGTCGTCGGACTCGAAGAGGGCGAGGGCCTCCTCCTCGGTGACCCGGGCTCCGGCGTCGATCTTTTCGCGGATGGTTTCAAAAAGCGACGACATGAAAATTCCCTTGATGGCCATAGAGGCACGGAGAGACAGAGGAAAACCGAAAAATGAACAATGCCTTGTTTTTCAAAAGACTTTCAATGGAAAAGGATTCTGAAAAAGGCGTTTCCAGAATCGGCCCTGGGAGGTCCCCGACTTTGAGCTCAAACTTTCCTTTCAGGCCTTTCTCCGTCCCTCCGTGTCTCCGTGGTCCAAAGGGTGTTCACCCCTTCTCTTCCCCCCAGCGCTGAAAGAGGTGGTGCTCGACACGCAGGGCGTCGAGGGCCTTGCCCACGACGAAGTCGACCAGGTCCTCGACGGTCCTGGGCCGATGGTAGAAGGCCGGCATGGCCGGCAGGATCCGGGCGCCGGCCCGGGCGACCTTCAGCAGGTTCTCCAGGTGGATCTCGTTGAGGGGGGTCTCCCGGGGGAGCAGGAGCAGTTCCCGACGCTCCTTGAGGGCGACGTCGGCCGCCCGCTCGATGAGGTTTCCGGCCATCCCCCCGGCGATGCGGCCGAGGGTCCCCATGGAACAAGGGGCCACCACCACGGCCTCGGGGGCCGAGGATCCGCTGGCGATGGGAGCGAAGAGATCTTCCGCGTCGTAGTGCTCGAGCTGCGTACTTCCGCCGAAGTAGTCGCGCATGAGCTGGCGCCGGGCGGAGGTCGTCCCCTCCCACTCCAGGCCCGTCTCGTAGCGCAGCACCTCCAGCCCGGCCCGGGAGAGGAGCAGGACGACCCTGTGGCCCGCCCGGAGCAGCTCCTCCGTGAGACGGACGCCGTAGATGGAGCCCGAGGCCCCGGTGATGGCGACGACAATCTGCTTCATGTAGAGTCCTTTTCTCTCACCCGCTCGCCTTGCTCGTTCGAGCCCACGGAGGACACCGGAGAATCTATTGATAGTCTCCGTTTTCTCTGTGTCCTCTGTGGGAGGCGATTCAGCTTTTGCTATGCCAGGGCGTCGACCAGGGTGAAGAGGAAGATGGTGACGCTGATGTAGCCGTTCATGTTGAAGAATGCCGCATCGAGGCGGGAGAGGTCGCCGGGGCGCACCAGGCGGTGCTCGTGGACGAGCAGGGCGCAGACCACCGCCAGCCCGGCATGGTAGATCCACCCCAGGGGTGTGATCAGGCCGATGAGCAGGAGCAGCAGGACCATCGCACCATGGAAGCTCTTGGCGAGGAGGATGGCGTTTTTCTCCCCGAGACGCACGGGGATGGAGTGGAGCCCCTTC
>JBFHXN010000390.1:0-3127 GCA_041598955.1 Desulfuromonadales bacterium
CCCCAAGTCGACCTGATCCTGGCCCTGCGGGGGGGGTACAGTGCCATGAAAACCCTCCCTCACATCGACTTCGAACTGATCAAAAAGCACCCCAAAATCATCGCCGGTTTCAGCGACCTGAGCGCCCTGCTCAATCCGATCCATGAGCGCTCCGGGCTGGTGACCCTTCATGCCCCGATGGTGATCAATCTGGGGACCCCCACCCCCTTCACCCTCAAATCGCTGGTCAACGCCCTCAAGGGCTATCCGGAGAAGAATCTGCTCAAAGGGGCCTCCATTACGGTCTACCGGCCCGGTGCCGCCAGCGGCATCCTGAAGGGGGGGAACCTCGTCACCCTGACCGCCCTGATCGACACGGACTGGGAAATCGAGACGGCCGGGTCGATCCTGTTTCTCGAGGATGTCGACGAGAAGCTGCACGAGGTGGACCGCCACCTGACCCAGTGGATCCTGGCGGGGAAGTTCAAGGGGGTCCGGGGGCTCGTTCTCGGCGACTTCCGCGGGATCAGAAGCCGGCAGGTCTATGAGATCCTGGCCTCGCAGATGGCGCTGGACTTTCCGGTGGTGCACTCTCCCCGCATCGGCCATGTCGCCAACAAGATCACCCTGCCCATCGGGGCCGAGGTCGAGCTGAACACGGAGCGAAAAGAGCTCGTGATCAAGAGGATCTCTTTGCCGGGAGGAGACCGATGAATGTCCTCTGGCTGGTCATGATATCCGTCAGCATCGTTTTCGCCATCTTGACGGGCAATCTGGAGGCGTTTACCAAGTCGATCTTCGAGGGGGCCAAATCGGCGGTGGAGATCTCGCTCTTTCTCCTCGGCATCGTCTCGGTCTGGCTGGGGATCACCAAAATCCTGGAAGACTCCGGCCTGATCTACCGGATCGCCCATCTGTTCCGGCCGGTCATCTCCCGGCTGTTCCATAACATCCCCGGCGATCATCCCTCCATTACGGCCATCACCCTGAATGTCCTGGCCAACATGTTCGGGCTCGGCAACGCGGCCACGCCGCTGGGGATCAAGGCCATGCAGGAACTCGACGCCCTCAATGAAGACAAGGGGACCATCACCCCTGAAATGATGGTGTTCATCGTCCTCAACACCGCCAGCCTCCAGCTGATTCCCTTTTCCGTGATCGGCATCCTGGCCAGCCTCGGTCACGGCAACCCCTCCGCGGTCGTGCTCCCGGTGCTGATCGCGACCACCATATCGGCCATGACGGCGCTGCTGGTTCTGGCGCTGTTCAGAAGGATCTTCCGATGATCGCATCCGTTGAATACCTCTCGCTCCTCATCATCCCCCTCTTTCTTCTCTTTACGGTTCTCTACGGAACCCTGAAGAAGGTCAGGGTCTATGACTCCTTCGTCGCCGGTGCCAAGCAGGGGCCGGTGGTCGTCCTGAATATCTTCCCCTATCTCCTGGCTATCTTCGTGGCCATCAAGGGGTTCCAGGCCTCGGGCGCCTTCGACTATCTGCGAGGGGCCTTCTCAGGGGTCTTCGCTGCCCTGGGGGTCCCGGTGGAAGCCCTCTCCATGGCGATCATCAAACCCCTGTCCGGAAGCGCCTCGACGGGGCTGTTCACGGAGATCGTCACCACCGCCGGTCCCGAATCGATGGCCACCTGGATGTCGGCCGTGATCATGGGGAGCGCCGAAACCACCTTCTATGTGCTGGCCGTCTACCTGGGCGCCGTCAATATCCGGAAAAGCCGCTACCTGGTACCGGTCTGCCTGATCGCGGACCTGATCGGGATCGTCGTGGCCGTTTCCGTCGCCCGGTGGTTGTTCTAGCATGTGCCGGGTTCTGGGGATCACCCAATTCGACTTTTCCAGGCACCGGAGCATCGTTGAACGGTTCTGCGACCTCGCGCGCAGCGGCGTGGTCATGAACGGCGACCCCCCCGGGCACGAGGACGGCTGGGGGCTGGCCTTCTACCAGGGAGGCCGGCTCATCGTTCACAAGAGCGGCGCCAGTCTCCTCGACGAGCGCGACAAGCTCTTCGGGATATTGGCTGCGGCGCAGAGCTCCCCGGTGATGATTCTGCATCTGCGCAAATCGGCCTGGGCGAACACCTCCAATGCTCGCCACGCCCATCCTTTCCACCTGGGCAACACCGTCTTTTTTCACAACGGAGTGGTCTACGACTATCAGGGCCTGCTCCCCGCCATCACCACGCCGGGGCTCGAAGCCGACGCCCGCGATACGGAAGTCTTCTTCCATCATGTCATGAGCGGCGCGGCCCGGGGCCTGGAGCGAGCCTTTCTCGATTCGGTCGGGACGATCAGGCAGTCCCACCGCTATTCGGCGCTCAATTGCCTCTTCAGCGATGGGGAGAAACTCTTCGTCTATCGTGATTCCGCCAAGGAGCCGGACTACTATTCGCTCTACAAGACCTCCTGGGGGGGATCCCGCCTGATTTCCTCCGAGCCCCTGGCTGAAGACCTGCCGTGGCGGATGCTGGCGCAGGAAGAATTTCTGGTGATCGACCCGGCGGCGCCGCGGCGGGAGGGCTGAGCCGCAAGGGCCGGCCCAGTGCTCCTTCCCTGACATCGATGGCGATCCCTCTGCGCGCCGGGCCCGCTTTTTTCCCCCCCGAGGCTTTTCACTGAGAGACGAGCCGGCATGGACCTGTGGATCAAACGCTTCGACAAGCACCTCGCCGTCGAGCGCAATGTCTCCCCCCATACCCGCTCCGCCTACCGGCGGGATCTGGAGGCCTTTGCCCTCTTCCTTCGGGAGACCCTGGGGTGGGAAGGGGCCGAGGAAGAGGTGGCGGCGCGGGTCGACGTGATCGCGCTGCGCCGCTACCTCGCCCTTCTGCACAAAAGCCATAAGCGCTCGAGCATCGGTCGCAAGCTCGCCGCCATCCGCGCCTTTTTCCGGTTCCTGGTGCGCGAGGGGGTGGTGAAGGTCAATCCCGGAGAGGCCGTGGGGACCCCCAAGAAAGAGAAGTACCTCCCCGCCACCCTCACGGTGGACGAGGCCTTCGCCCTGCTCGACCGCCCGGCGCCGTCCGATCCCCTGGCCCTGCGGGACCGGGCCATCTACGAGACCCTCTATTCCTGCGGCCTGCGGGTGAGCGAGCTGACGGGGCTCGATGTGGGGCACCTCGACCTGCGGGAAGG
>JBFHXN010000391.1:0-3127 GCA_041598955.1 Desulfuromonadales bacterium
ACCCGGAAGGCGGGGATGTAGAAGCTGTGCAGGACGTCGGTCGCGTGGATCTCCACCCGCACCGGGCGTCCCGCCGGCACGTAGAGGCGCTCGGCGGTGACCCCCTCGGGGTACTCGAAGCTCCAGGACCACATGCGCCCCGTGACCCGGACATCCATCGCCCCCTCGGGGACGTTGCGCAGGGCCAGGTATCCCGCCCAGCCATAGTAGAACATGGCCAGCACCAGCAGGGTGGGGATCACCGTCCAGGCGATCTCGAGGGGGATGTTCGAGCGGGTCTGGGAGGTGGGGTGGGGGTGGCGGCCGCGGTTGTAGCGGACCACGAAGATGATCATGGTCGCGGTGATGTCGAGGAGCATCACCGCCGAGACTCCGAAAATGAAGAGGAATACCGGGTCGATCGCTGCGGTTGTGGGGGCGACGAGAGGGTTCACGGGACTCCTCAGCGGTAAAGGACGTCGAAGAAGGTAAAGCCGATGAAGATGGCCAGGGTCGCGAGGGTAGCGAAGAGGCAGACCCGGAAGAGGCGCGTTTCGTACTTCATGTGCATGAAGAAGGCGATGACCAGAGCCGACTTCACCGAGGCGATGGCCAGGGCGGCCCAGACGTGCAGAACGCCCAGCTCGATTTTCGACACGGCCACCGTGCCCGCGGTCAGGGCCAGCAGCAGGACCCAGACGGCGATGAAGGTGCCGTAGCCGACGATGTGGGGGGTCTCGGGATGCGGCATGGGAGCTCTCCCGGCGGGCGATGAACCAGGCCCGCCCTCAAGTCTGCTAGAGGATCAGGTAGTAAAGGGGGAAGATGAAAATCCAGATCAGGTCGACCAGGTGCCAGTAGAGGGCGGCGTTCTCCAGAAGCACGTGGTTGCCGCTGTCGACCCGCCCGTTCTTGACCAGCACAAAGACCCATCCGAGCAGGAGGGCGCCGACCACCACGTGAACCCCGTGCAGGCCGGTCGTCACGTAGTAGAGGGAGAAAAAGACCCCCTCTCCGGTCTCCCTGCCGGCCATTTCGGGGGAGCCCGGGTAGATGCCGTGGTGGATCTTGGCGCTCCACTCGAAGTACTTGTTGACCATGAAGACCGCCGCCGAGAGGATCGTTCCCGCCAGGAGCCAGAGGCAGAGCCGGCGGCTTCCGCGCTGCAGGGCGCTCACCGAGAGGGCGACCAGGAGACTGCTGGTCAGCAGCACCACGGTGTTGACGGTGCCGAAGGGGAGGCTCAGTTCCTTCCCCGCCCGGGCGAAGGCCTCGGGGTGACGGGCCAGGTAGACGGCGTAGAGGATGAAGAGTCCGCCGAAGAGAAGGAGCTCGGTGAACAGAAAGAGCCACATCCCGAAGCGGGCGCCGAGGTCGTCCCGGTGAGGCGTCTCGCTCATAATATCCCCGCCTCCCTGAAATCGTAGGGGCCGTGGGTGACCCGCGGCGGCTCGGGGAAGTTTTCCACGGGCGGCGGCGAGGGGACGGTCCACTCCAGGCTCGCCCCCCCCCAGGGGTTGGGACCGGCGGGCTCCCCCCTCATCAGACCGCGGAAGAGGTTGACGAAGAGGATCAGCAGACCCAGGCCGAGGACCCAGGAGCCGACGGTGGAGATCAGGTTGAGGGTGTGGAACTCGGAGACGTAGTCGTAGTAGCGCCGGGGCATTCCCTTGAGCCCCACCAGCTTCATGGTGAAGTAGAGGACGTTGAATCCCACGAACATCAGGGCCCAGGCAAAGGTGGCGATCCGCTTGTTGTACATGCGACCGTAGAACTTGGGGAGCCAGTAATGCATGGCGGCGAAGAAGGCCATCCCCGTGCCGCCGAACATCACGTAGTGGAAGTGGCCGACGACGAAGTGGGTGTCATGGACGTGGACGTCGGTGCCGGCCGAACCGAGGATAAGCCCCGAGAGCCCTCCCACGGCGAAGAGAAAGACGAAGGTCAGGGCGAAGAGCATCGGAGGGTCGAGGGAGATGGCCCCCTTGTAGAGGGTCGCCACCCAGTTGAAGACCTTGACCGCCGAGGGGATGGCGACGATGAAGGTGAGCAGGGAGAAGACCAGCACCGCCATGTCGCTCATGCCGCTGGTGAACATGTGGTGCCCCCAGACCAGGGACCCGGCGGCGGCGATGGCGATCCCCGAGAAGGCGATGGCCCAGTAGCCGAAGGCCGGCTTGCGGGAGAAGACGGGGATGATGTCGGAGACCACCCCCATGGCCGGCAGAACCATGATGTAGACCGCCGGGTGGGAGTAGATCCAGAAGAGGTGCTGGAACATGATGGGGTCTCCCCCCCGGGCCGGGTCGAAGAGCCCCGTGCCGAGAAGCCTCTCCAGCAGCACGATCACCAGGGTGATGCCGAGGATGGGGGTGGCCAGGATCTGCACCCAGGCGGTGGAGTAGAGGGACCAGATGAAGAGGGGGAGTCGTCCCCAGCCCATGCCCGGTGCCCGCAGGCGATGGATGGTGGTGATGAAGTTGAGCCCCGTCAGGATCGAGGAGAAGCCGATCAGGAAGACGGCGAAGACCGCCAGGGAGACGTTGGTGGTGGTCTGGACGCTGAAGGGGACGTAGAAGGTCCATCCCGTGTCGGGGGGGCCGCCGCCGCTGAAGAGGCTCCCCAGGGCGAGAAGAGCCCCCACGGCATAGAGCCACCAGGAGAGCAGGTTCAGCCGGGGGAAGGCGACATCCCCGGCGCCGATCTGGATCGGCAGTACCAGGTTGCCGAAGGCGCCGGGGATGCCGGGGATGATGAAGAGAAAGATCATCACCACCCCGTGCAGGGTGAAGAGGGCATTGTAGGTCTGGGCGCCGACGATGGTCTCCCCCGGGGCGATGAGTTCCAGCCTTATCAGCAGGCCGAGGAGCACCCCCACAATGAAAAAAGCGGTGACCGAGTAGAGGTAGAGCAGGCCGATGCGCTTGTGGTCGGTGGAGAAGATCCAGCCGAAGAGCCCGGGGGCGGCCACGGCCGGGTCGAGAAAGCCCCGGTCGCCGCTCTGCGAGAGGGTGTCAGGCGTTGGGGTCATGGGGGCCTCGGGTCGTTTTACGGCGCCGCCCGCTCAGGAGCAGAAAGGCGAGGAAGGCGCCGGCGGTGAGCAGGATGACGGTGGCCGAGACGCGCAGCAGGTTGAAGACGTAGCCCT
>JBFHXN010000392.1:0-3110 GCA_041598955.1 Desulfuromonadales bacterium
CCGCCAGGGTGGTGGTCCCCAGGTCGAGGGCGAGAAGGAGGTTCGCGTCGCTCATGGTCCAGGCTTCAGACGCCGGACTTCAGGTTCAAGACCTGATTCCCGACGACTGCCTCCTTGTATGTTCTCGGGACCCGCTTGCCGATCTGGCAGAAGACCTCGTAGGAGATGGTGCCGATCCGTCCCGCCCACTCCTCGGCGCTGATGCGCTCATCCCCGTCCGCCCCGAGGAGGGTGACCTCGTCCCCCACCTTCACCCCCGGGATGTCGCTCACGTCGAGCAGGATCCAGTCCATGCAGACCGTCCCCGCCACCCGCGCCCGGCGCCCCAGGACCAGGGCCTCCCCCTGCCCCGAGAGGAGGCGGTTGTAGCCGTCGGCATATCCCACGGGAACGGCCGCGACCAGGGAGGTGCGGGAAGCGATGAACCGGTGCCCGTAGGAAATGCCGGTGCCGGCCGGGACCTCCTTGACCTGGGCGACGGCGGAGCGCAGGCTCATCACCGGGCGCAGATCGAGTCTCCCCTGGAAATGGTCGGAGGGGAGCCCTCCGTAGAGAACGATCCCCGGCCGGACGAGATTGGCCTCGGGGATCTCCCGGGTGAAGAGGGCGGCGCTGTTGCTGCAGTGGATCAGGCGGGGAGTGAAGCCTGCTTGCCGGATAGCGGCCAGGGAGCCCCGGAACCGTCGGAGCTGCTCGTCGGTGAAGGGGTGGGCCGGATCGTCGGCCAGGGCAAGGTGAGTCACCACCCCTTCCATCGTCAGAAAGGAGAGGCGGGAGAGTTCTGGCAAGATGGAGGGGAGCTCTTCGGGGCGCAGGCCGATCCGCCCCATGCCCGTGTCGATCTTGAGATGGTAGGAGGCTTGCCTGCCTGCGGAGCGGGCCGCGGCGTCGAGACGCCGGGCACTCTCCAGGTCGAAGAGGCAGGGGGTGAGGCGATGGGCCAGGGTCTCCTCGGCCTGGCCGGGATAGAGCCCCCCGAGAACAAGGACCGGAAGGCCGATCCCGGCCCGGCGAAGCTCCACCCCTTCTTCGACAATGGCCACGCCGAAGAGGTCGGCGCCGGCCCCCTCGAGAGCCGAGGCGACCCGGGCGGCTCCGTGCCCGTAGGCGTCGGCCTTGACCACCGCCAGCACCTGCCGGTCGGGGCCGGCCTGACGGCGGGCCAGGCGGAAGTTGTGCTCCAGGGCTCCGAGATCGATTTCGACGCGGGTGGGACGTTGACCGGGCATGGCGTGAGGGCTCTTCCCAGGGAGGTTGGGTGAACTGTTTATTACCATGCCCCACCCCCCCTGTAAAGAGCCTTCTCCACCGAAACCCACCCGCTGCCCGGGCGCATAATCAGTTGACACACCAGGCTGAATCCGCTAGGATTTTCGGAGTTTTCCACCAGGAGTGACCAACACGATGTGCATGGATACAGGCCCTTTCCAGATCGTCCAGGATGACCGGGAAACCTCTCTCGAACAGGTGGTCTCCATCCTGCTGGGGGAGGGCGGGCTGACCCTCATCGACCTCTTCGGCAAGAAGAGCCGGGTCGAGGGCGCCATCCGCGAGATCGATCTGCTCAACCGCCGGATCGTTCTCGCCTGAGGGGCCCAGCCGCCATCCCGAGAATCTTTTCGCCGCGCGTCACGGATCGGTGGGCGCGGCTTTTTACGTCTGTTCCGCGGGAGAACTCTCCATGATCGGCGGTCTCTATCTGATTACCGACGAGGACAGCGACGGACGGCTCCCCGAACGGGTCCGGGCCGCCCTCAAGGGGGGAGCCCGGGTGGTGCAGTACCGGGACAAGACCCGGTCCGTGCAGGAGAAGGTGGCCCGCGCCAAGAAACTCCTTCAGCTCTGCAAACAGCATGGCGCCCTCTTCCTGGTCAACGACCTGCCCGAGCTCGCCTGGGCCTGCGGGGCTGACGGCGTTCACCTCGGACAGGACGACGGCTCCATCCCCGAGGCGAGAAAGATCCTCGGGCCCCACAAGATCATCGGCGTCTCCACACGCACCGTCGAGCAGGCCCTCAAGGCCGAGGCCCACGGCGCCGACTACATCGGCCTGGGGAGCCTCTACCCCACCTCCACCAAGGATGATGCCCAGGTGGTCGGCGTGGAGACCCTGCGCAAGGTTCGCCGCGCGGTCAACCTCCCCATCGTCGCCATCGGGGGGATCACCCGCGATCGGGCCGAGGAGGCCATCGAGGCGGGGGCCGACGCCGTTGCGGTGGTCTCTGCGGTGATGGGCGATCCCGATCCGGCCACGGCGGCCGGGGAGATCGCCCTGCTCTTCAACCGGCGCAACCCCCTGCCACGGGGCCAGGTGCTCACCATCGCCGGCTCCGATTCGGGCGGCGGTGCGGGCGTCCAGGCCGACCTCAAGACCATCACCCTGCTGGGCTCCTACGGCATGAGCGCCATCACCGCCCTCACCGCCCAGAACACCACGGGGGTCAAGGCGGTCCACGCCGCGCCGGCCGAGTTCGTCGAGGCCCAGATCGAGGCGGTTCTCTCCGACATCGGGGCAGACACGGTCAAGACCGGCATGCTCTTCTCCGCGGGCATCGTCGAGGCGGTGGCCCGGGCCATCGAGCGCCACGCCATGATGGCGGTGGTCGACCCGGTGATGGTCGCCAAGGGAGGGGCCCCCCTCCTCCAGCAGGAGGCCGTGGCCGCCTTGAGGAGCAAACTGATCCCCCGCACCTACCTGCTCACCCCCAATCTCCCCGAGGCCGAAGCTCTCTCGGGGCTGCCGGTGCGCAACGAGGCGGCCATGGAAAAGGCGGCCCGAAAGCTCCAGGCCATGGGGGCCCGCAACGTGCTTCTGAAGGGGGGGCACCTCGAAGGGGAGCCCGTCGACCTGCTGCTGGAGGGCAAGGCGATCTACCGCTTCCCCTCCCCCCGTTTCGACACCCCCAACACCCACGGGACCGGCTGCACCTACTCGGCGGCCATCGCCACCTTCCTCGCCCAGGGCTGGCCCCTGGTCAAGGCGGTGGCCAGGGCCAAGGAATTCATGATCGAGGCCCTGCGCACGGCGGTCACCATGGGGGCCGGCCACGGCCCGGTCAACCACTTCAAGGCGGCGGCCAAGCTCATGGCCCGCCCGCCCCAGCCCAATC
>JBFHXN010000393.1:0-3088 GCA_041598955.1 Desulfuromonadales bacterium
AGGCGCCCGTCGAGGGCCAGGCCCCAGACGAGCAGGGAGGCCCCGATCACCAGGAGGACCTCCACCCGGATCAGCTTCCGGGAGACGACCAGGGGCGCCGCCAGGGCCGAGAGCCCCAGGATCAGCAGGGTATTGCAGATATTGCTGCCGACCACGTTGCCGATGGCGATCCCGGGCTGCCCCGACCAGGCGGCCAGCACGCTCACCCCCAGCTCCGGGGCGCTGGTGCCGAAGGCCACCACCGTCAGCCCCACCACCAGGGGGGAGATCCCCACCCGGACGGCGAGCCCCGCCGCGCCTCCCACCAGCAGCTCGGCGCCGAGAACCAGGGCCACGAACCCGCCGGCGAGAAAAAGCAGTGCCGTCATCTCCATGGAAGAGTCTCCCCTTTTGGCATCCTGGGCGCCATCGGTCCTATCCCCTCCCCTGGTCCATGGCCTCGAGCCTGGCGATGCGCTCCTCCATGGGGGGGTGGGTGGAGAAGAGCCTGAGCACCGACATCCCCGTCAGGGGGTTGACGATGAACATGTGGGAGGTCGCGGGGGTCGCCGCCTCCATCGGCAGGGCCTGGGCCCCCAGCTGAAGCTTGCGCAGGGCCGAGGCCAGGGCCAGGGGGCGGCCGCAGATTCTCGCCCCGGAAGCATCGGCCAGATACTCCCGGGAGCGGGAGACGGCCATCTGGATGACCATCGCCGCCATGGGGGCGATGATGGCCAGGGCGAGCCCCCCGAGCAGGCCTCCTCCCCCCTCCTCCTCGTCCTGGCTTCTCCCGGAGCCGAAAATGACGGCCCACTGCAGCATGCTGCCGAGCATGGAGATGGCGCCGGCGAAGGTGGCGGCGATGGTCGAGATGAGGGTGTCGCGGTTCTGCACGTGGGCCAGCTCATGGGCCATGACCCCTTCGAGCTCCTCGGGGGTGAGGATGCGCATGATCCCCTCGGTGGCGGCGACGGCGGCATGTTGCGGGTTGCGCCCCGTGGCGAAGGCGTTGGGGCTATCCGAGGGGATGATGTAGACCTTGGGCATCGGCATCCCGGCTTGGCTTGCGAGGCGCCGGACCATGCCGAAGAAGGCCGGGTTCTCCACCTCGGACGCCTCCCGGGCCTTGTAGAGCTTCAGGACGATCCGGTCGGAATACCAGTAGGAGAAGAAGTTCATGGCGGCGGCCAGGACAAAGGCGACGATCATGCCCGTCCGGCCTCCCACCGCGCTGCCCATGGCGACCATGAGCAGGGTGAGGAGGGTGAGAAGAAGGGTGGTCTTGAGACGGTTCATATGTGCCTCCGGCCTGTCGAGGGGTTGGCCGCAGGGTAATAAAAAAGACCCTTACCCGCGGCATGGAACATGCTGTGGATAAAGGTCTTGCAGGTTCCGACGGATGCGTCGTAACCCCGCCTCCGGGCGGCTCGCGCCGCCGTATTGACGAAGGACGGGTCGGCCATGTCTCCAGCCGATTGCTACTCCCCTTTATTGCGCAGGCATAGTAATCAAGGAATCGCCGGGCTGTCAACAACTTTCGCATTCCCCGCGCCCCTCCGGAGAGCCCCCATCCGCCAAAAACCCGCCCCGCCCGCCGGTTCCCCGACCCCCCGTTAAGCACATTTCCGCATAGTGCATTAAATGGGTTGATCTTTTTTCCTTCCCATGGTTGGATAGGCCGCAAAAATGGGCGCCCTTTCGGGCCCTTAGGTCATGGTGGGCTCCACGGCCCGGGGCCTTCGCCCGGCCCCGGACGATGCGGTGATATCTGGCATTCTTCCTGCAGCATTCCCCACCGGACTCCGCACCTATCTCCTCTTCGAGGTCTTTGATGTTCATTCGCCGCTCCTTCCAGACCCTTCGCGGAACCTTCATCTTCATGATCAGCTTCGGCCTGCTCATGGGGGTGGTCTTCCCCTTCTACTCCTACCTCTTCTTCGGTCGGCCCGCCTTCAACCCCCTCTACGTGGTCGGTTGCCTCGGCGCCGGGTTCATGGTCGGCAGCGTCTGCTACCTCATCATCAAGCAGGTGCTGCGCATGAGCGTGGAGCGCCAGTGCCAGAGCCTGAGCCAGATCGTCGGCGTCGACCCGGCGAAGCTTCTCGACGGCGGCGGCGACCAGCTCCAGGCCATGATGGAGCTGCAGGAACTCCTGATGAAGCGGGTCGAGGCCCTGGTAACGGGGATCACTTCCAACGTCGGCCGCCTCGCCCCCCTCTACCGCCAGCTCGACACCGCCAGTCGCCAGCTCGCCCAGGGGAACCAGGAGCAGGTGGCCAAGGTGCGCGAGACCGTCGGCGCCTCCGAGGAGATGAACAACTCCTTCGCCTCCATGCTCGCCGACATCGAGGAGATCGCCGGTCGGGCCGACGACCGCACTTCCCTCTGCGCCGAGATGAGCGCCTCCACCGATTCCATCGCCGAGCGCATCGACCAGTACAGCGCCTCGGTCCTGGAGACCTCAGCCTCCATGGAGCAGATGGCCGCCAGCCTCAAGGAGACCTCGGGAAACATCGAAGACCTCGCCATCTCCACGGAGCAGACCTCCAGCTCCGTCGTGGAGATCAGCGCCTCCATCGCCCACGTCCGCGACAGCGCCCAGAAGACCGCCGACACCTCCCAGCGGGTCCGTCACCAGGCCCGGGAAGGGCTCACGGCCATGGCGAGCATGCTCTCGGCCATGCAGCAGATCGAAACGGGCAGCCGCGACTCTTTCCGGGCCATCCAGCGCCTGGCCCAGCACACGGCCCAGATCGGCTCCGTGCTCAACATCATCGGCGAGATCGTCGAGCAGACCAACCTCCTCTCCCTCAACGCCTCCATCATCGCCGCCCAGGCCGGAGAGAAGGGGCGCTCCTTCGCCGTCGTCGCCGAGGAGGTTCGCTCCCTCGCCCAGCGCACCGCCTCCTCCACCAAGCAGATCAGCGCCCTGGTGGAGAACATCCAGAGGGAGACCGCCGAGGTCGAAAAGACCATCGCCCACGGGGCGGAGAAGGTCAGCGAGGGGGTCAACGTCTCGGCCACCACCGACGCGGCCCTGCGGAAAATCGAGGAGAGCGCCGAGGAAGCCTCGGCCATGGTGCAGAAAATCGCCACGGGGACCATGGAG
>JBFHXN010000394.1:0-3077 GCA_041598955.1 Desulfuromonadales bacterium
ACCTCGTCCACGGCGCCGAAGAGCCCCTCGGCCTGCTCGGCGATCTCCGCCGTGGAGGCCCCCAGTTGCAGGGTGGCCGAGGAGGCCTCCTGGGCCGAGCCGAGCAGGGCATCGATATGTTCGGCCACTTGGGAGGTCGCCCCGTCGATCCCCTGCAGGGCCCGGAACGATTCCTCCAGGGCATGGGACTGCCGGGCCGCCCCCTCGTGGACCTCCCGGGAGGAGGTCCGGATGCGGTCGCTGGCCTTCAGGACGTCGCCGGAGACCCGGCGGGTGCGCCCCACCATCTCCTGCAGCCGTCCCAGGAAGCGGTTGAAGCTGCCGGCGAGCTCCCCCACCTCGTCCCCGGAGGAGACAGGCAGGGTGCGGGTCAGGTCCCCTTCCCCCTCGGCGATCTCCTTCAGGTTGCGAACCACCGCTCCCAGGGGGAGGAGCAGCCCCCGGGAGAAGGCGAGGCCCGTGCCCAGGGCGAGCACCGTCACCAGGGCGACGAGAAGGCCGAGGGTGCGGCGGATGGACCGGCGGGACTCGACCTCCTGGGAGCTGTCGAGGGCGAGGAGCATCCCCTGCCCTTCGGTGGTCAGGGGTTTGCGGAAGAGCCGGTGGGGCACTTCCCCCAAGGGGTGAATGCCCGCCTCCCCCAGGGGGAGGGAGGCCGGATCGAGGGCAGCCAGGGCGGGATGGGAGTGGGCCACCACCCGGGAGCCGTCGAAGAAGGCGATCTCCGCGCCCCCCAGTTCCTTCAGCTCGGCGGCGAAGCGGTCGTTGAGAAGGGTGGCCCCGACCAGATGTCCGACGGCCTGATCCCGGAGTTTGACCGGGGCGGCAGCCACCAGGCAGAGCTGGCCTGAGAAGGGGCCGATGGCGCTGCTCACTTCCCCCTGCAGGCTCCCCTGGAGAGCCGGGTGGTCGGCACTGTTCTCCGGCGGAAGGTCGAGGCCCTCGCGCAGCTGCCGCACCAGCAGATTCCCCCCGGCGTCGCGGATTTCCACCAGGTCGAAACCGTAGCGGGCGCGAGCGCCGAGGATCAGTTCGGAGAGTTGTTCGGTCTCACCGGTCAGCGTCGCAAAATAGACGCCGTTGACCAGGTCGGCGTTTCCGGAAAGCAGGGCGGCGTAGTTGGACGATTCCCGGCCCCCGGCTGCCAGGCTGCGCTCGACAAAGGCCTCGGTCTTGGAAGCGATCAGGGCCATGTCGCGGCGCAGCAGACTCTCGGTCAGCCCCGACACCAGGAAGAGGCAGGCGAGCAGGGGGCCCACAGAGAGGGCGGTCAGGGCGAAGAGAATCTTCCAGCGCAATTTGAGCTGCTTGAACATGCAGAAAGCCTCGGCCGGACCGGCCGGCGGGTGCCGACAGGCCCGGAAGGAAATGCGGGAAAGGGTGCTATTTGACGATGCGTCCGGCCGAGGCGAGGGTGGAGGAGGGGATGGTGAGGCCCAGGCTCTTTGCCTCCTTCAGGTTGATGAAAAGGGCCACCTTCTTCGGGGCGCGCACGGGCAGGATGTGGGCCTTCTGCCCCCCCAGGACCTGCAGGGTATGGACGGCGAGGAGCTTGCCCTGTTCCTCGGGCTCGGCCTCCAGGGTCATGAGGGCTCCCTGCTCGGCCAGGCCGGGGATCTGGGAGATGGCCGGGATCCCCTTGGCCGAGGCCTGGGAGAGGATGGTTGCAGCGTTGGCCTGGACGGCCGTCGACTCGGCGAGGTAGAGGGCATCCACCTTGCCGGCCAGCCTCTCCACGGCGGAGAGGGCCTCCTCGGGCCTGGAGGCCGCCTGCTTCAGGACGGCGAAGCCATGACGCCTGCCCAGCTCTTCGAGTTCCTTGACCTGCAGGGCCGATCCCTGCTCCTCGGGGTTGTAGATGGCGCCGAGGGATTTCAGGGGGCGCACCTTGGCGAGGGCGTCGACGAGGGTGGCCAGGGAGGTCTGGGAGCTCGCCCCGGTGCGGTCGGCCCCCGGGGCCTCGAGGCTTTTGACGATGTCGAGGGAGACGGGATCGTAGACCGAGGCGAAGAGCACCGGGATTTTCGTGGCCTCCTGCTTGGCGATGAGGGTGGCCGGGGCGCCGTAGGTGACGAGGATGCCGGCGCCGGCCCCCACCAGGCGCCGGACGCTGTTGGCCAGGGACATCTTGTCGGGGTTGGGGGTCTGGACGACGATCTTGACCTGGTCTGCCATCCCGCCGACTTGGAGGATCTGCATGAAGGCCTCGTGGGCGGCCTTGTAGGCGGGAAGGTCCCCGGGAAGCACGACCGCCACCATCTGCTGGGCGGCCTGGCCGGCACGGGGGCCGGCCAGGCTGCAAAGGAGCAGCAGCAGGAGAGAGGCGAGGAGGGGGGAGCGTCTTTTCGGCATGGGAAAAACCCTTTCTGGGGCCGGGTCGGGTTCGGAGTCTACCAGGACCGTGCCAGGGTCAGCATGCAGGTCTGGGCCGTGCCGTCGAAGTTGTTGAGGTCGACGTCGTCGTAGTCGTCGTAGGTGTAGGTCACCCCGCAGTTCCATTTCTCGGCCGGGGTCCACTCCAGGCCCAGTGTGGCTCCCAACTGGCGGATCTCCACCTGGCTGAGCTGCCGCAAGGTGGTGGAGTCGACGGAGGTGAGGCCGGTCAGGTCGGCAAAGGCGAAGATGTCGAAGAACCGGGGATCGAAGGCGGAGAAGGAGCGGATGTGCCGCCCCTCGGCCCGGGCCACCAGGGTCTTGAGGGCCTGCCACTGGATGGCCGCGGTGGCCGTCTGCACCCTCTGGCTGTACTCCACGTCGGGGTCGAAGACATTGGCCTGATCCGGCTCGTTGCCGAAGAGCAGGTCCTGGATGATGCGGGTGCGCAGGAAGCCGTAGTTCAGAGACAGGGTGACCGCGTCCACGGGGTTGACCCAGAGCCCTGCCGTCAGGTTCTGGTTTTCCGCCTGTCGGTCGAAGGAGTAGGTGGTGGGCGGCGCGGCGCTGTCGAACTGGACCAGGCGGTGGGTGTTCTCCGTCTGGTCGGCCCGCAGGTTGGCCGTCAGGCCGAAGCGCTTGGCCGGCATCCACTGGGCACCGAGGAAGGCGGCGTGCCCGTCTTCGACGGAGATGCCGTAGGC
>JBFHXN010000395.1:0-3076 GCA_041598955.1 Desulfuromonadales bacterium
CCACCAAGACACGGAGTCACCAAGGAAATCAAGGAAGAAGCCCTTTGGTTAAGGCCTGATTCAAGAGTCCCCCTGCTTCTCTTGGTGTCTTGGTGCCTTGGTGGCGAACTTTTCCCTTTCGACTGTTGCCGACTAGCAAGCGAGGTCATATGACATCTGAAGCGTGGATCGCCCGGGCCGAGAAGGTCATCATGAAGACCTACGGGCGCTACCCCATCGTGCCCGTGCGGGGGACCGGCTGCGAGCTCTGGGATGCCGACGGCAAGCGCTACCTCGATTTTCTGGCCGGGGTGGCGGTCAACAACCTCGGTCACTGCCATCCCCGGGTGGTCAAGGCCATCCAGGAGCAGGCGGCGACCCTCATCCACTGCTCCAACTACTACCACATCCCCCAGCAGATCGAGCTGGCCGAGCTGCTCTGCGGCCACTCCTTCGCCGACCAGGCCTTCTTCTGCAACTCGGGCGCCGAGGCGAACGAGGCGGCCATCAAGCTCGCCCGCAAATACAGCCGGGAGACCTTCGGCCCCGAGCGCTTCCAGATCATCACCGCCGCCGAGTCCTTCCACGGCCGCACCATGGCCACCGTCTCGGCCACGGGCCAGGAGAAGGTGCAGCGTTTCTTCGATCCGTTGCTCCACGGCTTCAAGCACGTCCCCTTCAACGACGCTGCCGCCCTGGAGGGGGCGATCACCCCCCAGACCTGCGCCGTGATGCTCGAGCCGATCCAGGGGGAGGGGGGGGTCAACGTCCCCTCGGCCGACTACTTCAGGGCTGTCCGGGCCCTCTGCGACAGGCACAAGCTCCTCCTGATCTTCGACGAGGTGCAGACGGGCCTGGGGCGCACGGGCAAACTCTTCGCCCACGAGCACTTCGGCGTCGCCCCGGACATCATGACCCTGGCCAAGGCCCTGGCCGGCGGAGCCCCCATCGGCACCATGCTCGCCCGGGGAGAGATCGCCGCCGCCTTCGGCCCCGGCACCCACGGCTCCACCTTCGGCGGGAACCCCCTGATGACCACGGCGGCCCTGGCGGCGGTGCGAACCCTCCTGGAAGAGGGGCTGCTGGAGCGGGCGACGGCCATGGGGGCCTACCTCACCGCCGAGCTGACAAAACTCAAGGGACGCTTCCCCTTCGTCACCGGGGTGCGGGGCATCGGCCTGATGGTCGGCATGAGCCTCTCCATCCCCGGCGGCGACATCGTCAAGAAGGGGCACGACAGGGGGTTGCTGCTCAACTGCACCCACGATACGGTCCTGCGCTTCGTCCCCCCCCTGGTGGTGACGGAGGCGCAGATCGATGAAATGATCGCGGTCCTCGCCGGGATCTTCGAGGAGGTGAAAGGATGAAGCACTTTCTGGCCCTGCACGACTTCACCCAGGCGCAGCTTCTCGCCATGCTGACCCTCGCCCGGGAGCTGAAGGACAAGCAGAAAAAAGGGGTTCCCCACCGCAGACTCGAGGGGAAGAGCGTGGCCCTGATCTTCGAGAAGAGCTCCACCCGCACCCGCGTCTCCTTCGAGGTCGGCGTCTGGCAGCTCGGAGGCCAGCCCCTTTTCATCTCCTCGGCCACCTCCCAGATGGGACGTGGAGAGCCGATCAAGGACACCGCCCGCACCTTGTCGCGCTACTGCGACGGGGTGATGATCCGCACCTACGGCCAGGAGATCCTCGACGAGTTCGCCCGCTACTCGTCGGTGCCTGTGATCAACGGCCTGACCGACCAGTTCCATCCCTGCCAGATCATGGCCGACCTGATGACCGTCATCGAACACAAGGGGAGCTACGAGGGGCTGACCTTCGCCTGGGTCGGAGACGGAAACAACATGGCCAACACCTGGATCGAGGCGGCGGCGATCTTCGGCTTCGAGCTGCGCCTCGCCTGCCCGACGGGCTACGAGCCCGATCGCAAGGTCTGGGAATGGGCGCAGGCTCGCTCGAAGGGGAAGATCACCATCACCGAGGATCCCGAGGAGGCCGTGCGCGGCGCCGACGTCGTCAACACCGACGTCTGGGCGAGCATGGGACAGGAGGCCGAGCAGCAGGCACGCCAGAGGGCCTTTGCCGGCTACTGCCTCGACGAGGCGCTGCTGGCCCAGGCCAAGCCCGAGTGCGTCGTGCTCCACTGCCTCCCCGCCCACCGCGGCGAGGAGATCAGCGAGGGGGTCATCGAAGGCCCCCGCTCGGTGGTCTGGGACGAGGCTGAAAACCGCCTCCACATCCAGAAGGCGATCATGGCCACCCTGATGGGCTGAAGCGCCCCGCCCGGGATATCCGGGAAACAGGTCGACAGCCCAGGGCTGGAGGCTGCCATCCGAAGGGAGCATCGATGCAGATCACCTGTCCCCACTGCCGGTTCAGCAAGGACGTCAACCAGGCCTGGATCCCCGTCAAGCCCTCCCAGGTCGAATGCCCCTCCTGCCAGAAGACCTTCTTCTTCAGCCAGGAGGGAGGGGAGAGCCTGCAGCGGCCCCAGGCGGAGCAGCCCCGCGTGACCTGCCCGGCCTGCGGTCTCGAGCAGCCCCCCGGCGACCACTGCGCCAGCTGCGGCATCTTCTACGCCAAGTGGCAGAAGAAACAGCAGGAGGCCCAGGGGGGGGACTTTCCCCAGGACGAGTTTTTCACCATGGAGGGGGACGGCGAGGAAATTCCCGTCGAGGCCCTTCCCAAGGCAGGCTTCTGGATCCGCGTGGCGGCCATCTTCCTCGACGGCCTCATCCTCGGCGTGGTCCTGGGGGGGATCTTCTGGTTCGCCGTCGGCGGCGACTTTCTGAAGATGTTCTTTACCATGCAGTCCCTGCAGCAGGGGGCGGTCTCCATGGATGATCCCCAGGTGCAGCAGGTGATGATGCAGGCGCAGACCCTCTCGGCCAAGGCGGTCATCTGGAACCTCATTCTCACCCTGGCCCAGATGGCCTATTATGTCCTCTTCACCGCCTTCAGCGGCCAGACCCTGGGCAAGAAGATCTGCGGCATCCGGGTCGTCCGGCCGGGGCGGCAGAGCGTCGGCATCGGCTGGGCCATCCTGCGAGAGGTCATCGGCAAGTTCGTCTCCGCCATCATTCTGGGCATCGGCTACC
>JBFHXN010000396.1:0-3059 GCA_041598955.1 Desulfuromonadales bacterium
CGGTGAGCTTAACCGTTAGCGAGAAAATGTGAATTTCTTTATTTTGATGACAAAGTATTTTTGGGCAGTAGCTATTGTGTTTACTGTCGTTCAAGGCTTTTATTAAAAATATAGGTCAAAGAGATATATCATAAATAATCCGGAACTTAGTGAAAGCTACCCTAAACTGATTAAGTGGTTCTGCTTTTGGATGGGCCTCCCATGGGTTGTAATGGGTGTTGGAATTCTCTCTGGGGATGTTTCAACAGTTTTTGATTATTTCAGGCCGAAAGAAGGCAATATATATGTCCTAGCTTTTTTTGGTGTTCTTTTTTTTGAATATACTCTGGGAACATTGTGGTTGTTCGCAAGGGGTGGTGCTGAGGTTTTGGCAAAACATCCAGGGTTTATTCAAATGAGGGGTACAAAAACAAAAGATATTACCAACCCAACACAAATTAAAATATTTTGGCTTCTTTGTTTAATTGGAGGTGTCGCAGCGTTTTTTATGATGTGGCATTCCAACATTGAAATTCCAAAATTTCGCTAACAATAAAATTAAGACGGACCTTGTGAACTATGATCATCCGAATCACCATCTTGTGGATCCTGGGTCTGCTGACCATCGTTCCCTATGGGATCTACCATCTGCTTTTCTATGCACAGCGGGATGAATATGCCCTGCTCATCACGCTGGTTCTTTTCTGGATTTTTGGTTTTTGGGGACTGGTGACCCCGATCCTGGCCGCCATCAAAATCAGGCGGGTTTTCAGAGCCCTGGAGATGGCGAAGTCAAGAGAACAGCTTGGTGAAATTCTTCATAGCCAGGATTCCCAGGACGTAGCGATAGAACTGATCGCTTCGGAGAACCGAATCCCGAAGTTTCTTGCAAAAAAGGTCTACTTTTGGGGATTGAAGAAGTTTCAGGAGAGAGGCGAAGCGTCCCGCCAACGGTAAAGGCAGGATCTAGCAAGGAGGTTTGACATGAGGGTGTTCTTTGCCGTTTTTTGGATCTGCCTGATTTTCTCCGGGTTCTCGTTCGCTGCCGGTTCGTCCACAAATACAACCGACGGGCAGCCACAGACGATCTACATCAACAATGAAATCCCGGCCGAGGTTCTGAGGGCCTACAATGAACAGGCCAAGATGATTGCCGATATGCGGGTCAGGATGACGGAGCTGGAGCACCTCTTGTTCCAGACCTCCGAACGGCTCGCGAACCTTGAAGCCGAGGTCTGGGACAAGTAGGTTTGGACGGTTCATGAACATGTTCGGAAAGGGTTTCAGCTGCCATCCCCTCCCATTTTCACCCCCCTCCGGTATAAGTCAGCGCTGCCCACCAGGCCCCTCCCACCAGAGTCGCGCTCCCCAGGGCGAGAAAAACGTTTAATCTCCGCCCCGGGGGCCCGTAATTCTTCATCCAGAGTTCTGCCACGGCTCCCAGACAAAGGCCGCTGAAGAAGCCGAATAGGTGGGCGCCGAGGTCGGTTCGCTCCCCCGATGATCCGAGCAGGGCAAGCAGGGCCGCTGCTGCGGCAATCGGAAGGGGCCAGCGCCGGCTGAGGTTCTTGCGGTAGCGGACCATGCCTATGGCGGCCAGGGCCCCGACGGCACCGAAGACGGCGGTGGAGGCCCCGACGGCCCTGTGGTCCGGGGCCTGGAGCCAGGCGTTGATGAGGTTTCCCAGGATCCCGGAGGTGAGAAAGAGGCTCCAACCGAGCCCGGAGCCGAGGTCGCGGCAGAGCCGTGCGACGAAGATGCCTCCGATGACGATGTTTCCGGTCAGGTGAAGCCAGTCGGCGTGGAGGGTGAGGGAGGTGGCAAGCCGCCACCACTGACCCGAGAGGATCTTCCCGGCGTCGGCGGAGCCGAGAAAGAACCAGTCGATGGGATGGCTCATGCCTGGGAGGACCGGAAGCAGGGTGAGGTTGTGGAAGGTTGCCAGGAGGATGAGGAGGGAGAGGGTCGGAAGCAGGTTGTCGTACGGTTGCCTCTCGGGTGGCAGGGGAGGGGGCCAGTGGCGGTTTTCTTTTTCGAAGAGCCTCAGCTGCTCAAGGGCGTCTTCCCTTCGGTTCCTGGGGACGAGGAGTTCCCGGTCCGAACCGACCTCCCCTGTGAGGTGGGGGATGGCTCTTGCGGAGAGCACCAGGGACCAGGTCTTGAGTCGCTTGGGGCCGAGGGGGCCTGCATGAGTGGGTCGTGAGAGGTCCGGGCCGATGGGGTCCCACTCCTCTTCCTCCGGCGAGCCTGATCTCCTATCGAGGTTCATGGTCGGCCCCCGGGGCTCAGGGGCGGCTTTTGCCGCCGGAGGCGGGGAGCCTGGCAATGAAGACCACGTGCCGGAGGCCTCCGCGGCCGGGACGCTCGGTGGTGACGGTGAAGCCGGCCGAGCGCAGGCGCTTGTCGAAGCCCTCGTCATAGGCCTCGCCCCAGATGGCGAAAACGCCTCCGGGCTGGAGGGCGGCCCGGGCGTTTTCGATGGCCCGGCTTCCGTAGAGGGGGTCGTTGAGGCGATCGGTTCGGGCATGGGGGCCCTTGTAGAGGTCAAGGACGATGGCGTCGAAGGCCTTGGTTTTCTCTTCCCTGGCCTGCCGGCGGATGAGTTCGGAGACGTCGGCGATCTCGACCACGACCCTGGGATCGAGGGGGGCGCTTTGGGTGAGCTCGGCCAGGGGGCCTTTGCACCAGGCGTGGACCACGGGGTTGAGCTCGGCGACGGTGACCCGCGCCGTGGGGGAGAGCTCGTCGAGAACCGCCCGCAGGGTGTAGCCCATCCCCAGGCCGCCGACCAGCACCCGGGCCTCGGGGGTATTCTTGAGATGCCGGCAGGCGATTTTCCCCAGGGCCACCTCGGAGCGGTGGGCGAGGCTGTTCATGAGCACCAGCCCCCCCACGGTGATGAGGAAATCCCCTTTGCCTCGCTGGCGCAGCTCCAGAACGCCTTCGGGGGTGTCGACGGTTTCGAGGGTTTTCCAGGGTTGGGCCATGGGGTGGTCTCTCCGGAAGGAATAACTGGGATAGAGGGGCATGGTATAGCCTGGTGCGTCATTATGTATCAATTTCAGGGCGGGGGGGCAAGA
>JBFHXN010000397.1:0-3048 GCA_041598955.1 Desulfuromonadales bacterium
AACGAAAAATCGGCTGAACTGCTCACCGAAAACTCCCATCATATCGACGAGGAGTTGCGAGAGGCTGATGAGGTCACCAGGGAGATCATCCTTAATCTGTACAGTACCTCTTTTGATACCCTGGTCAAGGCTTTGGCCAATCAGGTTTTCCCCATGGTTGAGAGCTTTGATTTCGATTCTCCCCGCAGCGTGATTGAGAAGATGATGGCATCCAACGAGGCCATCAAGGGGGTACGCTTCGCCACAAGCGAGAATCCCGGCCCTGCGGATATCTATGTTTTAGGGAAATTTTCAGGGGATGCCGATCGCCAGTCTTTCACCCACGAAATCCGTGGCGATTTTGCCTATCTGAAAATTGACATGCAGGTGAGCTTATCGGGCATGCAGGCCTTAAGCAGGGTGGATGAGATATTTTCTGAAATCAATAAGGATAATCAGGAGCTTGTGGAGGATTTAAAGAACGGCGCTCGACAATCCCTGTCGGTGGCCGAGGAGTTCGCCCTTTCCGTGAGCGAGGCCGGGCAACAAAAACTGATCCGGCTGAATATTCTTCTGATGGTTGTTGGCCTTGTGGCTATTTGCCTGATCCTGGGCATTTTCATCTCCCGCCTCATTACCCGGCCGATGGCCAGGACGGTGGCGATGATCGAAGGGTTGGAGCAGGGCTATCTTGACACCCGGCTCAACATGGATAGTCAGGACGAAATCGGCCGTATGGCCAAGGCCATGGATGCCTTTGCCGACAACCTGAAGTTCGAGATACTGACGGCCTTCCAAAAGCTGGCCGACGGCGATTTCACCTTTAAGGCCAAGGGCCTGATCCGCGAGCCCCTCGCCCGGGCTAACGCCGCGCTCAACGAGGTGATGGCCCAGATCCAGGTGGCAGGAGAGCAGATCAGTTCGGGTAGCGGCCAGATCTCCGACTCCAGCCAGGCCCTCTCCCAGGGGGCTACCGACCAGGCGAGCTTCCTGGAAGAAATCACCAGTTCCATGGCTGAGATGGCCTCCCAGACCAAACAGAATGCCGAAAACGCCACCCAGACCAACCAGCTCTCGGCCGAGGCCAAGGGTGCCGCTGAAAAGGGCAACGAGCAGATGCAGGCCATGGTCACCGCCATGGGCGAGATCAACGAGTCTGGTCAGAACATCTCCAAGATCATCAAGGTGATAGATGAGATTGCCTTCCAGACCAACCTGTTGGCCCTGAACGCTGCAGTGGAAGCGGCAAGGGCCGGACAGCACGGAAAGGGCTTCGCGGTGGTCGCCGAGGAGGTGAGAAACCTTGCTGCAAGAAGCGCCAAGGCGGCCAGCGAGACATCGGAGCTGATCGAGGGCTCGGTGAAGAAGGCGGAAGCAGGCGCCCAAATCGCCGATAAAACAGCCGAAGCGCTCAGCGAGATCGTGACCGGGGTGACCAAGGTCACCGACCTGGTGGCGGAGATCGCCATAGCCAGCAACAAACAGGCGCAGGGGATCGCACAGGTCAATCAAGGGCTGGGCCAGATCGAACAGGTGACCCAGCAGAACACCGCCAACGCCGAAGAGAGCGCCGCGGCCGCCGAGGAGCTCTTCAGCCAGGCGGGCCAACTGCGGCAGATGCTGACCCGGTTCAAGCTTAAAGATATCGGAGTCAACTGTACTGGCACTTTTGAGGCCGGGGAGAGGAAGCCAGTCACAGGCCTTGTCGCTGTTTCGGGTGGGTAGGCAGAAATCGAGCTTGCCGGCAATGAGGTAAGCCATATTGATCAGGTTCTTGGTGGAGTGATACCCTCTCGCCCTTCTCTTGGCCTCTTGCATGAGGCCGTTGACGGTTTCGAGGAAGCCGTTGAAACGAAAAAGAAAAATGGTCGGGGCGAGAGGATTTGAACATCCGACCCTCCTGCTCTCGAAGCAGGGGGCGGCCAGGCAGGGTTATGGTTTGCTAAGTGTCTATTAAATCACGATTTGCAGGATTTAACCGTGCTGCCCCTTGAGCAATATCCCATAAATCGTCTCAGGACCAATTCCTGTATGTCCTGTGGATTTTTCGGACAGCACGGCGAATCGCTTCAAGGCCATGAATTCCGATACACCGTGTGTTTTTGCGATACCTGTCCCCAAAACCGAAAAAGGCTTCCCGATTTCCGGGGAGCCTTTTTAACTATTTTTCAACATGAAAAGTGAACCCCTTGCCAAGAAGGCCGGGGTTTTTTTCCTCGGAGAGTCTGGAAGAAGAGCAGGAAAACCGAGGGGCGGGAACGGCAGGAAGTTCGAGATCGATCGGTGATTGCACCCCCGCACCCTCGTGGAACGTCCGTCTCTCTCCGGCGGCGAAGGGGCTGCTGAACGGGCGTATTCAGGTGCCGCCTTCCTCCGACGCCCCCTTGACCCTGCCGATTTGCCCGTCTTCGAGCCGTACCTTGATCCCCCGGGAGTGGAAGGGGGCGCTGGTGAGGAGGTCCCGGACGATGCCGCAGGTCAGCCGGCCGCTCTTCTGGTCCTTCTTGAGGACGATGGCCACGGCCAGGCCGGGGCGGATGTCGCTGCGTTGACAGGGGTCCATGGCAAATCCTAGAGTTTCAGCTCGCCGTGCCCCTGGTAGAGGGCGTCCCGCTCGGCGGCCACCCGGGGGTCTTCGAGGTAGTCGTCGAAGGACATCACCCGGTCGATGATCCCCCCGGGGGTGAACTCGACGATGCGGTTGGCCGCCGTCGAGACGAACTCGTGGTCGTGGGAGGCGAAGAGGATCACCTCCGAGAAGGCGATCAGGCCGTTGTTGAGCGCCGTGATCGATTCGAGGTCGAGGTGGTTGGTCGGCTCGTCGAGGATCAGGGCGTTGGCCCCCTTGAGCATCATTTTCGCCAGCATGCAGCGCACCTTCTCGCCGCCGGAGAGGACCCGGGTCTTCTTGGTCGCCTCGTCGCCGGAGAAGAGCATCAGGCCCATGCGACCCCGTACGAAGCCCCGGTCTTTATCGGAACAGAACGACCAAAGCCACTCCTCGGTGCTCTCCTTCGAGTCTTCGAATTCATCCTTGTTGTCCTGAGCGAAGTAGCCAGGATGTGTCTC
>JBFHXN010000398.1:0-3044 GCA_041598955.1 Desulfuromonadales bacterium
CTCGGCGAGCCGGTCCCGCATCAGAACGGCCAGGGCCGGGCTCCCCCCCGCGGTGCTCACTGCGAGGGTCAGCCCCCCCCGCCTCAGGACCGCCGGAAGGGTGAAATCCCCCTCCTCCGAGGCATCGGCGACGTTGACCCGGATTCCCGCCCGGCGGGCGTCCCGGGCCACGGCGGCGTTCACGTCCCGGGAGCCGGTGGCGGCAAAGGCCAGAAGCGCCCCCTCGAGGTCCCCGCTGCGATAGGGGCGGCAGAGGTGCTCGACGTCGGGCGCGGAGGCCAGTTCCGGCCGGGCGTCCGGCTCCACCAGGCGGACCCGGGCGCCGGCGGCCCTCAGACCCCGGAGCTTGCGCAGCCCCACGGAGCCCCCCCCCACAACCACGCAGAGGCGCCCTTCGAGCCGCAGATTCACCGGATAATCGGCCATAGCCCTTCCGATCGAATGGTCAAAAGTTAACCCTTGCCACGGAGGGACAGAGGAACGGGGAAATTCACAGAGAGAGATCGGAGCCTGGGATGGCACCCGGGGTCAGAACGGGGATGGCATCCTTCTTTCTCCCCCCCCGGATCCCATTCTCCCGGAACCTTCTGTGTCTCCGTGCCTCCGTGGTCAGTCCTTTGTGCCGGGCCCGGGTCAAGTCCCGAAAATCTCCCCCTCCACCAGTTCACAGAGCAGGTGTCCGAAGAAGAGGGCCGTCTCCACCCCCCTCTGGGGAGCGTCGGCCTCGAGCTGGAAGAGAAAATCGGGGGTCTCGCCGAAGGGAGCGCCACTGCCCGCGGCGAGGATTGCCGTGACGCAGCCGAGCTCCCGGGCGACGCTCCAGGCTTCGGAGAGGGACTCGTCGCGCTCCCCCTCGGCCAGGGAGAGAACCACATCCCCCCGGGTCGCCACGGCCCGCAACTGCCTGGAAAAGTACTGGCGGCTCAGCCCATCCCTGGCCAGGGAAGCGGCCAGCAGGGCGTCGTGCCCCAGGGCCAGCGCCGGCAGGGCCGGACGGTTGAGGTTGAGGCGATGGAGGAAGAGATTGGCGATGAGGGCGGAGACGGTGGAGTAGGGCCCGTTGCCGAAGAGCAAGAGCCGATGACCGAGATGGAACTTCTCCACCAGCAGGGCGGCGAAACGCTCCAGGTCGGCGCCGTGCCGTGTTGCCAGGGCGCGGGTGGCCGCAACGCTTCTCTCCACCGCCTCGCTGATCTTGTCTGCCGCCATGGACGCTCCTTTTCGGGCCCCTAAATGCCCAGCATCATAGGGTTCGCCCCTGGCCCTGTCAAGGCGGCGCCGGGGAAAAACACCTTGATTTTTTCCGTTCGTGGTCTATGATTGACGAGCATTTCAGTCCATTAAAATTGCCGGAAAAGGAGATCTCACCATGGCAAGCGACAAGGTCGTGCAACTGTCCGACGACAGTTTCGAGAAAGACGTACTCAAATCCGACACCCCGGTCCTGGTGGACTTCTGGGCTTCCTGGTGCGCCCCCTGCAAGGCGATCAGCCCCGTCATCGACGCCCTGGCCGCCGAGTATGACGGCAAGGTCAAAGTGGGCAAGCTCAACGTCGACGAAAACCCCGCCACCCCCGGCAAATACGGCGTGCGCGGCATCCCGACCCTGATTCTCTTCAAGAACGGCACCATCGTCGATCAGGTGGTCGGCGCCGTTCCCAAAAACCAGCTCGAGGGGTTGATCAAGAAGGCCCTCTAGACTCTCCGGCATCGCTCTAAACCGAGGCCCCGCGGCAACCGCCGCGGGGCCTTTTCTTGTCCACCCCGATGCCAAGAGCCAAAACCCCGGCCTGCCACCAAGACTCCAAGACACCAAGAAACCTCGGTTGTTTCTTCGCCGCTAGGCCTCTCTTGGTGCCTCCGTGCCTTGGTGGCCTGTTTGGGGTTTGGTATGTTGTCCTCGAATCAGGACCGGGAGGGACCTGCCGCGCTCAGACGCCGGAAGATCTCCCGAAAGGCCCGCTTGTCGCGGCTGGTGTGAAAGGAGCGGGCAAGGCCGGCGACCGCCTCGATGTCGACCGTCGGAAATTTCAGGCGCACCTCCTCGAGGGCCCCGTCGAAGAGCTGCGGGTCGCAAAGCTGATCCCGCAGGCTCTCCAGGCGGTGAAAGACCGCCTGATCCCGGTAGTGCTGCTCGTGACTCCCGGCCAGGAAGGCTCCCAGCTCCGCCGCCGCCTCGGCATCCCGGCGCAGCAGGGCGGCGAGGTGCCTGATCTGCCGCTTGCGGGAGCTGTGCCCCCCGGTCCCCCGGGCCTGGCGCAGCTCTTCGAGCAGATCCCCGGAGGCGGGCAGCTTCCGGAAGGTGGCGTCGGGCAGCTCCACCAGGTCGTGGGCCATGCGCTCCACGTCCTTGGCGGCCCTTTTGAGCGCCGAGCGGCTCGGCCCAAAATCCTCTTTTTCCTCATCCCTCATCAGAACTCCTTGCGACTGTCGAGCAACAGGGTCACGGGGCCGTCGTTGACCAGTGCCACGGCCATCTCGGCCTGGAACACCCCCGTCGCTACGGAGAGGCCCTGCTCCCGCAGCCCCTCCACGTACTCTTCATAGAGGCTCTTTGCGAGCTCCGGCGGTGCCGCCCGCGAGAAGCCGGGGCGGCGACCCTGACGGCAGTCCCCCAGAAGGGTGAACTGGGAGACGACCAGCACCTCGCCCCCCGCCTCCGCCACCGAAAGGTTCATCTTTCCCGCTCCGTCCTCGAAAATCCGCAGTCCGGCGCACTTCTGGGCCAGGTAACTTGCGTCGGCCCCTCCGTCCCCCTCTTCCACCCCGAGAAGCACCAAAAGACCCGGGCCGATCCTGCCGACGCACTCGGCTCCCACCGTGACGGAGGCCGAATTCACCCTCTGCAAAACCGCCCGCATCTAGGGCTCCCCCGCCAGACGCCGCAGGGTGGCGAGATTCATCCGGTCGAGCTCGGCGTCCTTCCCCTTGGGGGTCTCGAGGATCTTGGGAATGTCGGCAAAGCGTCCGTCGCGCATCAGGGCCTCGAACCCCTCCAGCCCCATGGCCCCCTGGCCGATATGCTCATGGCGGTCGACCCGGCA
>JBFHXN010000399.1:0-3043 GCA_041598955.1 Desulfuromonadales bacterium
AGGCCGTGGATCGTTCCATCCTCCTCCCGCGGCCCCAGGTCCTCCAGATCCCAGGCGGTCACCGTATCGACATGCCCCACCATGTAGAGGGAGGGCTCTCCCTTGCCCATGGTCGCCACCAGGTTGTAGCGCCCCTCCTCCACCTCCTGCCGGACCAGAGGGATGCCGGCCGCGGCCAGGCGCTCCTCGAAGAAGAGCTGGATATCCTCCTCCTTGCCCGAGGGGGAATAGATGTCGAGGGCCTCCATCAGGGTGCTCCGCAGCCGCTGGGGGTCGATGGCCTTCCAGACCGCCTCCACGCGCCCGCTCAAGGTTTGGCCTCCGTCGGGCGGGGGGCCGTGCGGCGCCGTCCCCGGCGGGAGAGGTTGAGGGTCATGTAGACATGCTCCTGGGTGTTGCCGAATCCCTGCTTCTGGAAAAAACGGATGCCGGCCAGGTTGTCGGCGGCGGTGTCGATGATGATCATCCTCACCCCCTGCTCCCGCATGCGCCTCTTGATCTCCCTGAAAAGGGCCTCTCCCACCCCTCCCTTCTGAAGATTCCGGCGCACCCCCAGCCAGACGAGATATCCGTATTTCCAGGGGGAGTTGTGTTTGTCGACGGTAGTTCCCAGGGCGAAGCCGAGGATCTCCTCCCCCTGCTCGGCGACGAGGCAGAGCTCGCTGTCGGAGTTGAAGAGGGTGGTGATCTCGTACTCGTCCCAGGTGCGGTAGAGGCTGGGAGAGTAGTCGGCCGTGAAAATCTCCTCGCCGATATGGAAGACGGAGGAGAAGTCGTCGATGGTAATCTCCCGGATGATCAGACGTTCGGGGTCGGAAGGCTGGGTCTCGGTCATGGTGCTCCTCGTAAAGATTGGCGTTGAAAGGGTGAGCGTAACTATAGCAGATTCGTAGCGCTTCCGGTGCTTGTTCATCCCCTCTTTTGCCGGTATAGTGAAGGGCCTCCACCAACATCTTCCAGGGATGCCCCCATGCCCATTCCCCCCCTGTTCGAGCAGAGCCTTCCCTACCTTCTGCCGCCCCTTCTCGGGGCCTTCATCGGCTACGTCACCAACTACATCGCCATCCGGATGCTCTTCCGGCCCCTGCGCCCCTGGCACCTCCTCGGGGTGCGGGTTCCTCTGACGCCGGGAATCATCCCGGCCAAGCGCGGAGAGCTCGCTGCCCGGATGGGGGAGATGGTGGGGAGCCACCTGTTGACCTCCGACGATGTCGGCCAGGCCCTGGGCAAGAGCTCCTTCCGGAGGGAGCTCAAGGGGGCCGTGGCCGAGAAGCTGGGGCGATTCCTCGACCGGGATCTCGGCCCCCTGGAGATGCTGGTGCCGGCCGACTTCCGCCCCCGCTTCCGCGATCTGGTCGACCTGCTGCGGTGGAAGGTGGTCAAGAACGTGTTCGACTACCTGGAGGGGGAGGCATTCGAGGGAAGGTTGCGGGATTTTCTGCGGCGCCGGGGGGACGAACTGCTCGCCCGGGATCTGGAGAGTTTCTTCACCCCCGAGCGTTACCAGACCCTGACGGAGCATCTCGACGAGCGCCTTTCGGGCTTTCTCGGCTCCGAGGGGGTGGGGCAGGCGGTGGCCCGCTTCGTCGACGAGCGGACCGAGCAGTGGATCGCCAGCGAGCGGAGCCTGCGGGAGATGCTGCCGGCCGACCTGCTGGAGGTCCTTCTGGGCCAGCTCGAAAAGGAGATCCCGCCCCTTCTGGAGCGCTTCGGGGGGATGCTCTACGACCCGGACGTGCGGGCTCGCCTGGTGAAGAAGGGGAAGGAGGGGATCGAAGGGTTCCTCGACTCCCTCGGCGGGCTCTCGGGGCTGCTGGCCGGCTTCATCAACCTCGACAAGGTCTACGCGAAGATCCCCGAGTTTCTCGACCGGGCCGGCGACGAGATCGCCCGCTGGCTCAAGGAGGAGCGCACCCAGGCCCAGGTGGCGGCCATGCTGCGTGAGCGCCTCGACGGCCTCCTGGACCGCCCCCTGGGGAGCTACCTCGAGAAGGTCCCCTACGAGAAGGTGGCCGGGGTGCGCCGCTTCGTGCGCCAGAGGGCGGTGGAAACGGTGGCGAGCCGGCGCACCGCCGAGGCAGCCCTCGGGGTTCTGCAGGCCGGCATCGACCGGATCAAGGACCGCTCCTTCGGCTCCCTGCTGCAGCGGGCCCTGCCCGCCGGGGGGGTGGACCGGGGGCGGGAAATCCTGGCCGACCGCCTCATGGCCCTGCTGCGCTCCCCCGGGGCGCGGGAGGCCCTGGAGGGGGTGCTGGCCGAGAAGCTCGAACACTGGCTCTTCCGCAAGCCCCTCGGCAAACTCTCGGCGCGGATCCCCGCCGACCTGAGGGAGGAGCTCGAGGAAGGGCTCTACGGACAGCTCGAGGAGGTCCTGAAGAAGGAGGTTCCCCCCCTGGTGGAGACCCTCAACGTCCAGCGCATCGTCGAAGAGAAGGTCAATTCTCTCGATCTGCTCACGGTGGAAGGGCTGCTGATGGGAATCATGCGGGAGCAGTTCAAGTACATCAACCTCTTCGGCGCCCTGCTGGGGCTGCTGATCGGGCTGATCAACCTCTTCGCCCTGGGCCTGGTCTAGCAGCCGGGACGGGGAGCAAGGAGCAGCCTTATGAATATCCTCTGCATCGTCGGCAGCCCCCGGGGGGAGAAAGGGAACACGGCGCGCCTGGCGGCCCTGGTGGCCGAGGGGGCCCGCGGGGAGGGGGCCACCGTGGAGACCGTCTACCTCAAGGGGGGGAACGTCCTTCCCTGCGTGGCCTGCGATACCTGCCACCGCATCGGAGTCTGCCCCCAGAAGGACGAGTTTGAGGGCCTCAAGAGGCGTCTCGAGGGGGCCGACGGGGTGATCCTGGCCTCCCCCAACTACATCTTTCACGTCAGCGCCCAGCTCAAGGCCTTCATGGATCGCTGTTGCGGGGTGATTCACCGCCTGGCCTTCAGCGGCAAATATGGCGCCTCGGTGGTGACGTCCGGAGGGGGAGGCGACGATCCCGTCATCGACTACATGAACCGTTTTTTGATGGTGACCGGGATCCGTCCCGTGGGA
>JBFHXN010000400.1:0-3035 GCA_041598955.1 Desulfuromonadales bacterium
ATTTAATTTTCCTATTTTCTCGGGCTTCTTCCAGTGGTCCCAGAGACCTGCGAAGGCTAAGGGGGGGCCTGTTTTAGGTGAATATGGAAGGGGGACTTCTTCAGGGACGCGTCACCCGGTAGAGTTCAAATACACCCGTGCCGGTATTCAACTTGTGGTAGTAAAGGGAGTTTTCGTCCGGGGAGAACGCCGGTCCTTCGGCAAAGCTTTCGATGGCGCCGACCAGTCGCGGCGCGGCAAAGGGAGAGTTGAGGCTGGGGCGTATGGTCCCGTAGATCCGTGCCTCCATGGTGGAGAGGTTGAGGCGGGTGAAATACAGCTCCAGGCCGTCGGCCGATATGGCCGGTGCGTACTCGAGATCGGCGGTGTTGACGTTGGCCATGATGGCGGCGCTGTCGGTATGGCGTACGAAGGCGCCGCCCTCATCGACCGCGATGACGATATCCGCCGCATTCGGGAAGTTGTTGCCGCCGGTGAAATCGCCGTCGGCGAAATAGAGGGTCGAGCCGTCGGGGCTGATATCGAGGTCGAAATTGATGAACCCCGGAGTTTCAATGGCCAGGCCGGTGACCGGAGCACTGCCGGTGACGGTGCTCCCGGTCCAGGTCCCGCCGTAGAGGGTGTCGTAACTCGTGGGGGGGCTGTAGTTCGCCGTGGAAACGTAATAAAACCTGTTGGCGCTGTCCATGCTCGGGACGCCTTCCACCGCCGGGGTGCTGATGGCGCTGATGGCCCCCTGGAACTGGAAGGTTGTGGGGCCAATGGCGGTGGCGTAGTAAATGTCCTTGTCGGCGCCGTTGTCGTTAAAGAAGAGGGCCGCCCCGTCGCGGCTGACAAAGGGCTCCATGACGTCGCCGCTGTAACCGAGAATCGTCACCCGCTCCGGATTGCCGAAGATTGGGTTGCTACTTGGCGGTGGAGACGAAGAGCCCGATCCGCCGCAGGAAATCAAGGCGGCGGTGACGCCAACAAGCAAAAGGAGGTACAGTACGACTTTGTGCATCGAAAAAACTCCTTAATAGCTGGGCATTGCCTTGCCTCGGATCCATTTTTCCCTGATGCGGTCTTCGGAATGGTCCCTCATTCCAGAGCCTTCTCCCCTCCATGTCCATGAAAGGTCCAAATCGGCTTCCACCTATCTTTCGGGTGACTAGATCCGTTTGGTCGAGGGGACGGGATGCAGCTTCCTACACCTCCCCGGCCAGCCAGCGGTCGATGATCCAGCGGGCGATGCTTCTCCGGGGAGGGAGGGCCGGCAGGGCGTCCCTGCGGAACCAGCGGGCGTCCTCGAGCTCCTTCTCCTCCACGACCACCTCCCCTGAAACGTAATCGGCCACGAAGCCCGCCATCACCTGGCTCGGAAAGGGCCAGGCCTGGCTCCCGAGGTAGCGGACGTTCTCCACCGTCACCCCCGTCTCCTCGAGCACCTCCCGCGCCACCGCCTCCTCGAAGCACTCCCCGAAGTCGAGAAATCCCGCCACCAGGCTGTAGCGCCCCGGCGCCCACTCCCGCTTGCGGGTGAGAAGCGCCTCGTCCCCCCGGCGCACCAGCACGATGACGCAGGGGTGGATGTGGGGGTAGCTCAGGTGTCCGCAGGCGGGGCACTTCTTCCCCCGCTCGGAGGGCAGGGACTCCATGGGGTTGCCGCAGCGGGCGCAGTGGCGGCTCCCCCGCTCCCAGTGCAAAAGCTGCCCCGCCATGGCGGCGAGGGTGAGAAGCTCGATGGGGAGGCGCGGTTCAGCGGCGAGCAGGTTTGCCAGGGTCATGCCCTCGGGGAGCTCGGCCTCCCGGGGGAGGGGGAGGGCGCGGCAGGGGCGACCCTGCCAGAGGCCGAAATAGACGGTGGGGAACTCGGCCCGGATGGGGGGGGTGGGGCCTTGCGGCAGGGTGGGGCCGCTCTCTTCGGGGAGGATGAGGATCTCGGTGCCGCGCATCACGAACCAGACGCCTGCGCCCCCGGGGTCGGCGTCGGGAGGGGCTGGGATGAAGCGCCCCTGGAGGCAGGCGGCGTTGAAGGGGAGGTGGGCGGCGGAGGGATAGGCGTCGGGGAGCATGGGTCAGCTCCGGATCTGGGCGTAGCGCAGCAGCAGGATCTGGGTCTTGCCGTCGGGGATCTCCCCGGCCTGGAGAAGCCTCAGGGCCTCTTCGAGGGGGAGGGGCCAGGGCTCGATGAACTCGTCGGGCTCGAGGGCCCGCTGGGTGGCCTGGAGGTCCCGGGCGAGGTAGAGGTGGAGGAGCTCGTCGCAGAAGCCGACGGCGGTGAGCATGGTCCCCATCTTCTCCAGGGAGCCGGCCCGGTAGCCCGTCTCCTCGACCAGCTCCCGGCGGATGCACTCTTCGGGGGATTCGCCCCCGTCGAGTTTTCCCGCGGGGACCTCGATCACCGTGCGCCCCACCGCGGGGCGGAACTGCCTGAGCAGCAGCACCCGCCCGTCGGGGAGGACGGGGAGGGCGGCGGCCCCGCCGGGATGGCGGACGATCTCGAAGGGGCCCCTGCGGCCGTCGGGGAGGGTGTGCTCCTCGACGGCGAGGGAGATGATGCGCCCCTGGAATATTTTGTCGATGGGATGGCTCATGGCCGGAAAGGATAGCAGAGGCGGGAGGAGCGGGCCAGGGGTTTTCGCGCCGGGTCAGTCTCCGGGGTCGGCAGGGTCTGGTTTTCCGGCGGGAAGGAGGTTTCGGCGAAACCCGAAGTGGTCGAGGGCCAGACAGGCGAACCAGCACCAGGCCGCCGACCAGAGGTTGTGGGAAACGAAATGGGCCCCCCGGACCTGCTGCCCGACGGCGAAGAGGGTGCCGAGGGCCAGACCGGCCAGAAGCCCTCCCAGGGCGGCGCGGCGGCTGCGCCCCCGGAAGGCGAAATAGCTTCCCATCAGGGCGAAGCCCCCCGAGGCGTGGCCGGCGGGAAAGCAGTCCCCGTCGCGGCATCCCTCCGGAGCGCCCTGGAAGAGGCGGGTGTAGGGGACGGCCCCGCCGTACCGGTCGTAGTCCCAGGGGCAGTGGCGGTTGATGAGGCGCTTGCCGAGGGAGACCCC
>JBFHXN010000401.1:0-3035 GCA_041598955.1 Desulfuromonadales bacterium
CCGGGGGTGTGCCCGGGGGTGTGGAGAACCTCCAGGGTCAGCTCCCCCACCTGGAGCCTGTCACCGTCGGCGAGGAGCCGCCGGGGCTCGGGGGAATCGACGGCCCTCAGTCCGTAGCGGGCGGCGTGGTCGGCGGCCCGCAGAAGCAGGGCTCGATCGGCGGAATGGAGACAGAGTTCGGCCCCCGTCGCCTCCACCAGAAAACGGTTGGCCCCGACGTGGTCGAAATGACCGTGGGTATTGATGACCAGTTTAAGTTCAAGCCCCTCCCCCCGCAACAAATGGAGAATGCGCTCCCCTTCGTCGCCGGGGTCGATGACTGCGGCCTGACGGGTCACGGGGCAGGCGACGATGAAACAGTTGACCTGCAAGGGGCCGACGGCCAGGGCTTCAATCCTCATGGCGCCGCTCCTCGTCTTCACCGGCAGAGAAGAGATCGAGACTCTTCCCCCGGAGCTGGTCGGCGAGGGAAAAGCCGAACTTCCCCTTGCGCTCCTGTTCCTTCGCAGCCGAAGGGGCGGCCTCCCTTTTCGCAGGCGCAGGAGCGGGGAGAGGATCTGCCCCCTTGGGCGCGTCCTGCTCGAGCGGCTCGCCCCCCTGGGGCTCCCTGAAGAAGTAGCGGTCGTAAAGCCGGTGGTAACTGGTCCAGGACCCTTCCCGGCCCACCTCCCGGTCGAGATGGCGCCGAACTCCGTTGATCTTGGAATCGAGGTCGTCGAGGAAGTTGAGAATGACCGCCTCGAGGGTCTTGGGACGCTTGGGGGAGCCAAACTCGTACTGCCCGTGATGGGAGAGGAGCAGGTGCTTGAGAAGGGTCCTGGTCAGGGGAGGAAAGCCTGGAACCTGCCTGATCTTCTCCTCGACCAGTTCCACCCCCATGACGATATGACCCAGGAGCTTCCCCTCGTCCGTATAGTCGAAAGCCCTCTCGTAGGAGAGTTCGGCCACCTTGCCCACGTCGTGGAGCAGGGCCCCTGTCACAAGCAGATCGCGGTTGAGGCCCGGATAGCGGCGACAGATGTCTTCCGCCAGGTCGGCCACGGCCAGGGAATGCTCGAGGAGCCCCCCCAGGTAGACATGGTGCATGGTCTTGGCGGCCGGTGCGGTCTGGTAATCGGCCAGAAACTCCCCATCCTCGACAAAGGCCTTCATCAGACCCTTGAGGTAGGGGTCGCGGAGAGAGTCGACCCTGGAGCGGAGATCGGCCACCATCTCCTCGGGTTTCCGTTCCGCCACGGGGAGGTAGTCCCCGATGTCGACCTTCTCATCGGAAACCCTCACCAACTCCTGCACCACCAGTTGCATCTTCCCCAGGTAGACGCTGGCCTTCCCCTTGACAAGGACGAAGTCGTCCTTCTCGAAACCGGCCGAAAACTCCTCGACACGGTCCCAGACCCGTCCTTCCACTTCGCCGCTGCGATCCATCAGCTTCAGGGTCAGATAGGGTTTGCCGTTCTTGGCCATGGCTGTGATCTTTTCACGGACCAGGAAGGGGGTTTCGACCCAGTCCCGCTCCTGGATGTCTTTGGCGAAAGTCTTCTTCACGGTGCACTCCTGTTTCTCAGACGATGAACGATGTTCTGGGCACTCTTGAGACCATCGAGAGCGGCGCTCATGATCCCTCCGGCGTAGCCGGCCCCTTCCCCCGTCGGATAGAGGCCAGGGTGGGAAAGGGACTGGCCGTCCTCCCCCCGCAGAATTCGCAAAGGCGCCGAAGTCCGGGTCTCCACACCGACAAGGGTCGCCTCGGCAGTGATGAAGCCGCGCATCCGACGGTCGAATTGCGGCAGGGCCCGTCGCAGCCCCTCGGCGACAAAGGCCGGCAAAACCTCGGTCAAGTCCGCTTCCCGGATTCCCGGGCGGCAGGTGGAGTGCACCGGGCCGTTGCCGCGACCGAGAAAGGCAAGAAGGTTCTGGGCCGGAGCGAGCTGATCACTCCCCCCGGCTCGGAAAGCCGCCTCCTCCCATCTTCTCTGGAAGCGCATCCCGGCGAGGGGGTCCTTGCCGTCGAAATCCCGCGGCTCCACCGAAACCACCAGGGCACTGTTGGAGAAGTCGCCGTCGCGCCGGCGGCGGCTCATCCCATTCACCACCAGCCCCCCCGGCTCCGAAGAGGCGTTGACCACCTCTCCCCCGGGGCACATGCAGAAGGAGTAAACCCCTCGACCGCTGGTGGGGTCGTTGAAGGTCAGGGCGTAGTCGGCCGTGGGGAGTTGCCGGTGGTTGGACAGACCATACTGCAGGAGGTTGATCAGCTCGGCGGGGTGCTCAACTCGCGCTCCGATGGCAAAGGGCTTGGCTTCCAGCCGAACGCCCTCGGCGTAGAGCATCCTGTAGGTCTCCCGTGCGCTGTGCCCGGGCGCCAGAACCAGGGCTTGGCAGACCTGTTCGTCGCGCCCGTCGAGAATCCCGGCGACGATGCGGCCGTCCTGGAGGGAGAAGCCCGACAACCTGGTCCGGAACCGGATATCCACCCCCAGTCCCTGTAGCGCCTCCCTGAAGCGGAGCAGCACCAGGCGCAACCGATCGGTTCCGACGTGGGGGCGTGCCTGGGTCAGGATCTCCTCGGGTGCGCCGAAGGAAACGAGGGTTTCCAACACCAGCCGTATCCAGGGATGGTTGAGGCGCGTGGTCAGTTTCCCGTCGGAGAAGGTCCCCGCGCCCCCCTCGCCAAACTGCACGTTGCTGGTCGGATCGAGTTCACCCTGGCGCCAGAATCGGCCCACATCCCGAACCCGCTCTTCCAGGGGGCTCCCCTGTTCGACAAGGGTCACCTCCTGTCCAAGGCGGGCCAGCTGCAGGGCGGCGAAGAGTCCGGCCGGCCCCATGCCGACCACCAGGACCGGAATGCGTAGCCCTGGAGGCTCCAGAACGGGAGGGACCGGAGAGACCGCCTTCTCCAGGCGCCGCTGGTGCGCGAAGCGGCGGAGCAGACCGGCCTCGTCGGCCACCTCGAACTCCACCGTGTAAACCCTGAGCACCTGCGATTTTCGCCGGGCATCGATGGAGCGGCGCACCACCCTGAGATCCCGCAG
>JBFHXN010000402.1:0-3030 GCA_041598955.1 Desulfuromonadales bacterium
GGCATGAAGTAGCGCCGCTCGTGGATGGTCTCAAGGTACTGGAGCATGACCGGGTAGCTCATGGAGGCGGTGCGGATGGCGATGTCGTTGTTGAAGCCCCCCACCGTGTGGCAGGCGTAGCACTGCAGCCGGAAGAGGTCCTCCCCGGCCTCCAGAAGGCTCTCCTCGTGGACGTCCTTCTGTCCCGCCCACCGGGCGCTCGCCAGCATCCCCCTCGCGGACAGGCCCTCCACGTCCCCCGGCGCGATGCTGTTGGAGTAGAGGACGCCGTTGATCACGAAGGGGCGCCGCGCGGCTTCCCTCGTCCACTCGAAGGAGCCCATGAGGAGAAAGGAGCAGACCAGCACCCCCAGGGAGAGGGAGAAGCTGTGGTACCTCGGCTTGAGCAGCACCAGCAGGGCCGAGAGCAGGATCAGGGCGGCGAGGGCCCACTGCCCGACCTCGAGGGCCCGGGCGATGGTCGGCGAGGCGCCGTCGACCAGCAGTCGCGCCTCGTTGGGGAGCACGGCCCGGTACCAGAGCCCGAAGGGCAGACCCGCGGCGCAGGAGATGAAGACCCAGCGCCCCGTGAAGCGGGTCATGGTCTTCTTGAGTTCCAGGTCCTTGAGCAGGGAGGTGGTGAGAAAGGCGTAGACCCCGGCCAGCAAAAAGGCGATACAGCTGCGGAAGAAGAGCCCGGGCCAGAAGCTGGGGTTGAAGAACCCCGACCAGAAGTTGCGGTCGGCGAGCCAGTCCCCCGGGGTGAGCATGAAGTTGATGATGCCGTTGATGAGAAAGAGGCTCAGCCAGGCGGCTATGAAGTAGACCCAGCCCACGGCCTGGTGGGTGCGCTCCTCCATCCGGCCGAAGGTGTAGTAATAGACCAGCAGGGCCACGATCTCCACGGTGAAGAAGACCCACTCAGCGGCCCAGCCGAAGACGAAGGTGTGGATGAGCAGGGAGGTGGCCGCCGGCTGGACCAATGAGATGATGAACCAGATGCCGACCCCGGTGAGCCCCCCGGCCACCATGGTCACCAGCAGGAAGAACTTGGTGTGCCGCCGAGTGAAGTCGAGGATGCCGGGATTCTTCTCCCGCAACCCCTTGCGCTCGGCGAGCACCAGGTAGAGCCCACCCCCCACGGCGAAGTGGGAGATGAAGACGTGGACCACGGCGATCAGGGCGATGAGGGTTCCCCCGCCGATGCCAGGAAGATACCAGACCGGATAGTTCATGAACCCCTCCGAGGAATGAGACAATCGATGACCGGCTATTAATACACCCCGCCCCCCGGGCCTGTCAATCGAGGGGGGATGCTCGATCCGCAGCCTTGCCCGACCCCAGCCGGCCGTGCTATCAAGACCCCATGAACCAAACACGCCTCATGGCCATCTTCGACCGCCTGGCCGCCCATTTCGGCCCCCTTCACTGGTGGCCGGCCGAGACCCCCTTCGAGGTGGTGGTCGGGGCCGTCCTCACCCAGAACACCGCCTGGCGCAACGTGGAGCGGGCCATCGTGAACCTGCGCGGCGCGGGGGCCCTCGATCCCCGATCCCTCAACGACCTTTCCCGGTCGCGCCTGGAGGAGCTGATCCGCCCGGCCGGCTTCTTCCGGCAGAAGGCGGAGCGCCTGCAGCTCTTCACCGCCCACCTCCTCGGCCGCCACGGCGGAGACCTCGCCCGGATGCTCGCCGGGCCGCTGGAGGAGGTGCGCTCCGAGCTCCTCGCCCTCAAGGGGGTCGGCCCCGAGACGGCCGACTCCATCCTCCTCTACGCCGCCGACCGCCCTTCCTTCGTCGTCGACGCCTACACCCGGCGCCTCTTCGGGCGCCTGGGGCTGCTGGAGGGGGCCGAGAGCTACGGAGCCGTCCGGGATCTCTTCATGGAACACCTTCCCGCCGACGCCGACCTCTACAACGAGTACCATGCCCTGATCGTGGAGGAGTGCAAGACCTTCTGCCGCAAGAGGGCGCCCCTCTGCCCCGCCTGCCCCCTGATCCCCCTCTGCCCGACGGGGCGGGAGGGGACGCAAGGGCTCAGCGGTTCTGCAGCAGGGCGAAGAGGAGGGAGAGGAGCAGGATCAGCAGCCCGGTGACGGCGGCGAGAATCTTGGCGAGCCAGAGACGCATGAATTTTTCCTTGTTGCGATGAAAGAACGACCTTCGGGCAAGGGGAGGCCGCTGCGACGGGGGACGAGGGGAACGAACCAGAGGGGGCCTTGGTCATCTGCCCCCTAGACCAGGTCGAAGAGCTCCGAGTGGATGCGGGAAAGGGGCACCCCCAGGCGGTGCAGCGCCCGCTCGGACAGGTCGATCATCGGCACCGGCCCGCAGACGAAGTACTCGCAGCAGAGGCGGTCTCCGGGGAGGTGCCGGGCGAGGATCTCCTCGCTGAGCAGCCCCTTCTCCCCCGCCCACCCCTCGGGCGGCTCGCCGAGCACGTAAACCACACCGAGGTTGAGCCTCCCCTTGAGCCCCTCGATCTCCTCCCGGAAGGTCAGCCTCTCCCAGCTGCTGTAGGCGTAGAAAAGCCTCAGAGGGCGCCGGTCGCCGCGATCGGCCAGGGTGCGCAGCATCGACATCACCGGGGCGATGCCGATGCCTCCGGCGACGAAGACCAGCCCAAGGGCCTGATGCCTGTCGATGCCGAAGGCGCCGAAGGGACCGTCGAGATAGGCCTTCTCCCCCGGTTGCACCCCCGCGACGCCGCGGGTGAAGTCCCCCAGGGCCTTGATGGTAAGCCGCAGCTCCTGGGGCCGCTCGGCGCTCGAGGCGATGGAGAAGGGATGCTCCCGCAGGGCGAAGGGGGAGCTCCGGAGGGTGAGCCAGGCGAACTGCCCCGGCAGGAACGAAAAACCCCCGTGCCCCTCGGGGCGCAACACCAGGGTCGTGGCGTCCCCCCGCTCGGGGATCACCTCCGTCACCCGCCAGGGGCGGCGCAGCATCCCGAAGGGCTTGAAGAGGCGGATGTAGAGGAGCAGCGCGATCCAGAAGGCGGTGAAAAGGCCCCAGAGCCAGCGGGCCCAGGGGGCCGCGCTGTAGTTTCCCACCC
>JBFHXN010000403.1:0-3027 GCA_041598955.1 Desulfuromonadales bacterium
GGCTGCCCAACGTGGGCAAGTCGACCATTTTCAACGCCCTGACCAGCGCCGGCGCCGAGTCGGCCAACTATCCCTTCTGCACCATCGAGCCCAACATCGGCGTGGTGGCGGTCCCCGACCGGCGTCTCGACGCCCTGGCCGGGATCGTCAAGCCCCAGAAAGTGCTCGCGACGAGCATGGAGTTCGTCGACATCGCCGGCCTTGTGCGCGGAGCCAGCAAGGGGGAGGGGCTGGGGAATCAGTTTCTGGGGCACATCCGGCAGGTCGATGCCATCGTTCACATCGTGCGGTGCTTCGAGGATGAGAACGTCGTCCATGTTCACGGTCATCTCGACCCCATCGGGGACATCGAGGTCATCGAGACCGAGCTGGGCCTCGCCGATCTCGACACGGTGGAGCGGCGTATCGCCCGCATCGAGAAGCAGGCCCGCAGCGGCGACAAGGAGATGCAGGCGGCCCTGGAGGTCCTGCTCCGGGTCCGCGCGGGGCTCAACGAGGGAGGCTCCGTGCGCAGCTTCGGCCTCTCCGCCGAGGAGGCGGGGCGCATCCGCGACCTCCATCTTCTGACCGCCAAGCCGATCCTCTACGTGGCCAACGTCTCCGAGGGGGACCTGGAGGGGCGCCATCCCTTCGTGGCCAAGGTCCGCGAACGGGCCCTGGCCGAAGGGGCCGAGATGCTGGTCATCTGCGGGAAGATCGAGGCCGAGATCGCCGAGCTCGCCGCCGGGGAGAAGGCCGAATTTCTGGCCGAGCTCGGGCTGGCCGAATCGGGGCTCGACCGGATGATCCATGCCGCCTACCGACTGCTAGGGCTCTTCACCTACTTTACCGCCGGGGTCAAGGAGGTGCGGGCCTGGACCGTCCGGGCCGGGACCAAGGCTCCTGGCGCCGCTGGGGTGATCCATACCGACTTCGAGAAGGGGTTCATCCGTGCCGAGGTCATCGGCTATGAGGACTTCGTCTCCTCCCGGGGGGAGGCCGGCGCCAAGGAGCGGGGGCTGCTGCGGCTGGAAGGGAAGGACTACGTGGTGCGCGACGGCGACGTGATGCATTTCAGGTTCAACGTCTGAGCCCCTGTGCTGAAAAGCATTGAACTTGGCGGCAAACTGTGGTACTAAACTAAGCTTATTTTTTTCCAGGGTGCATTCCGCACCCGCTCCTTGCTCCGGGTCGGACCGGGGCTAGACAACCCACGAGGAGGTTCATCGATGCGCAGTTACGAGACGATGTTCATCGTCCATCCCGACACGGGGGGTGACCAGTTCACCGCCGTGCTGGACAAGTTCAAGGGGATCCTGGCGGATCAGAACGCCACCATGCTCAAGGTCGAGGAGTGGGGTTCCCGCCGCCTGGCCTACCCCATCCAGAAGCAGGGGCGTGGCACCTTCGTCATCTTCTTCTACGAGGCGACCGCTGCCGCGGTTTCCGAGTACGAGCGCCGGATGCGGCTCGACGAGACGATCATGCGCTACCAGACGGTTCGTTACGAGCCCGGGAGCCAGGTCGCACCCGCCGCCCCCGCCGAAGCCGGCGAGGCCGCCGAGGTGGCCGAGGAAGAAGAAGCCGACTAACGCCAACCACTTGAAGGGAAGGATATATTCGCCATGGCTTACGAAAGAAAAACCGGGGGAGGCGCTCCCCGCCGCCGCTTCGGCCGGCGCAAGGTTTGCCGGTTCTGCGCCGACCGCGGCCTGAAGATCGATTACAAGGAAATCAACACCCTGAACATCTTCGTCTCCGAGCGGGGGAAGATCGTTCCGCGCCGCATCTCCGGCAACTGCTCCGAGCATCAGCGCAAGGTCACCGAGGCGATCAAACGGGCCCGCAACATCGCCCTGATTCCCTTCAGCACCGCCCATTCGGTCGACTGAGGATAGGTCCGGAAGGCCCTGACCATGGGAGCGCGAGTGCTATTTCCCCTGGTGGCGGGACTTGCCACCGCCCTGTTGCTCCAGATCGCCGGTGTGGCAGGGCCCTTGGCTCTGCCGCTGCTGGTGGCGGTGCCGCTACCGGCCGCCTATCTGCATCTGAGGCAAGGGGCCTCGGCGGGAGCCGGGGCGGTGATTCTGGCCGCCCTGCTTCTCTCTCTGGGAGGTTGGCGCGACCCCCTGGAGTACCTGGTGCTTTTCGGGGCCGGCTCATTTACCCTGCCGCTTTTGCTGCTGCGGGGTCTCCCCTGGGATCGTGCGGCCGCAGGGGCGGTTCTGGCAACCCTGGCCTGCGCCGTTCCCCTGATTGTCCTGATCGCTCTTGATCAGGGGGTGGGGGTGAACACCCTGGTTCGCCAGTATGTGGACTCGGAGGTCGCCCGGGCCATGGTCTTCTACCAGGAGGCCGGCCTGCCGGCGGAGCAACTCGAAGAGATCCGTCGCGGGGGGGATCTGCTGGTCGTCTGGATGCCCAGGCTCTATCCGGCCCTTTGCACCCTCGGTTCCGGGCTGCTCATGCTGATTCTCGCAGCCCTTTTGAGGCGCCTCCCCGGAGGCTCCCCGGGGCCCTCGGGGCCTGCCTTTCACCAGTGGAAGCTCCCCGAGCCCCTGGTCTGGGTCCTGATCGGGGCCGGCTTCTTCATGCTGGTTCCCAGCGAGGCGACGAGGACCGTGGGCCTCAACCTGCTGATTGTTCTGGTCCCCCTCTATTTTCTTCAGGGGATGGCCGTGGTTTCGAGTTTTCTGCTGAGAAAAGGGGCGTCCCCCCTGGTGCGCGGCCTGGTCTACTTTCTGGCCGTGGCCCTGAGCCCCCTCCCCCTCTTCGTCACCGGGGTGGGGATCTTCGACCTCTGGGCCGATTTTCGAAAACCCAGAAAACCCAAGAATTAGTTCCCCGTATCGGAGGATAGCGATGAAAATCATACTCAAGGAAAACGTGGATGGTCTGGGCAAGATCGGCGACCTCGTCACCGTCAAGCCCGGCTACGGAAGAAACTACCTGGTCCCCCGCGGGATGGCCCTCCAGGCCGATCCCCGCAACGTCAACGAGCTTCAGCACCAGAAGCGCCAGCTCGAGCGCAAGCTGCAGAAGGTCACC